>NZ_JBFUGE010000028.1:0-26199 GCF_056403075.1 Ideonella sp. P3_A4
GATGAGCACAGCGGCGAAGTTAGGGTGGCGCGCGTAGCCGCCCAGCGTGCGGCGCAACACGCGCAAGGGCTCGCCTTCGGAATCCGTGGCGCAACCCGAGCTGTGGGTGAGCGCAACCACGCCGTCCACGTTGGGGTGGTCGGCCAGGGCCTCGGGGTGGATGTCGCGGCGGAAGTGGTCGGCGATGGCGCGCGCCACGGTGGCCGAGCAGTTCACCGAGGTGAGAACGCCGATGTAGTTGCGCGTGGCCACGCGGCCATCGGCGCGCACGATGCCTTCGAACGTGGCCGGTTGCGCGGCCTGCGGCACCGGCACCGCATCGGCCCCCACCTCGGCGGGGCGCTCAAAGGCGGCGAAACACAGGTTGTGTGAATGCACGTGTGCGCCGGTGGCCACGGCAGCGCTGGTGTGGCCGATCACCTGGTTGTAGCGCCGCACCGGCTGGCCGGCGGCGAGGGCCCGCAGCGCGACCTTGTGGCCCGGCGGAATGAGGCCCGTGACGGTGACGCCCAGACTGGGCAACAAGGTGCCCGGCAGCAACTGGCTGCAGGCAATGGCCACATCGTCGGCCGGGTGGATGCGGATGGCAGGTTCGGCGGCGTTCATCGCGTGGGCTCGGGTTTCAGCCGTCGATCAGTTCGGGGTTCCAGGCGTGAACCTGCTGGCGCTGCTCACCCAGGCCGGCGATGCCCAGGCGCATGGAATCACCGGCCTTCAGGTACACCGGATCGGGCTTGATGCCCAGACCCACGCCCGGCGGCGTGCCGGTGCTGATGAGATCGCCCGGGTACAGCGTGGTGAAGCGGCTGATGTAGCTCACCAGCGCGGCCACGCCGAACACCATGGTGCAGGTGTTGCCGTTCTGATAGCGGTGGCCGTTGACCTCCAGCCACATCGCCAGCGCTTGCGGATCGGGCACCTCGTCGGCCGTGACCAGCCACGGGCCCACGGGGCCGAAGGTGTCGCAGCCTTTGCCCTTGTCCCAGGTGCCACCGCGTTCGAGCTGGTATTCGCGCTCGGAGACATCGTTGACGACGCAGTAGCCGGCCACGTGCTGCAGCGCATCCGCTTCGCTCACGTAGCGCGCCTTTGCGCCGATCACCACGCCGAGTTCCACTTCCCAGTCGCTCTTGAGCGACCCCTGCGGCAGCACCACGGCGTCGTTGCAGCCGATCATCGTGCTGGTGTGCTTGGTGAAGAGCACCGGCTCAGCCGGCACCGGCAGGCCCGACTCGGCGGCGTGGTCGGCGTAGTTCAGGCCCACGCAGATGAACTTGCCGCAGCCGGCCCAGGGCAGGCCGATGCGGCCAGTCGCGGCCAGCGGGAGTTGATTCACGTCCACGCCTCGCAGCACCGCCAGGCCTGACGGACCAAGCGTGGCGGCGGTGATGTCGAGCAACAAGCCGGAAAGATCGCGGGCGCGGCCTTCAGCGTCAAGGATGGCGGGGCGTTCCTGGCCCTTGGGGCCGATGCGAAGCAGTTTCATGGAATGTCTTGCGGAAGATGGGGTTGACTGTCAGTTGGACCAGCCGCCGTCGATGACGTGGGCCACGCCGGTGGTGAAGGCCGATTCGTCGCTGGCCAGGTAGACGGCCAGTGCGGCGATCTCTTCCGGTCGCCCTAACCTGCCCATGGGCTGGCGTGCGACGAAGGCCGCATGCACCTGCTCCACGCTCTGGCCGCTGGCCGCCGCCTGCGCGCGAATGCGTTCCTGCAACGAGGGCGATTCCACCGTGCCGGGGCAGATGGCATTGCAGCGCAGCCCACGCGTCACGTAGTCGGCCGCCAGCGCCTTGGTGATGCCGACGATGGCTGCCTTGGTGGCGGCGTACGCGAAGCGGTTGGTCACCGCCTTGATGCTGCCGGCCACCGAAGCCACGTTGATGATGGAACCCTGGCCACGCGCCAGCATGCCCGGCACGAAGGCGCGCAGCATGCGGTAGACGGAATTGACGTTGATGTCGAACGAGGTGCTCCAAGCCTGCTCGTCGCATTCCAGCAGCGTGCCGGCGTGCACGAAGCCGGCGGCGTTGAACAGCACGTCCACCGCGCCCAGCCGTGCCGCCAGCGCGGCGATGGCGTCGGCATCGCGCACGTCGAGCACCTGCGTCTGCACGCCGGTTTCGGTGGCGAGCTGATCCAGCAGCGGTGCGTTGATGTCGGTGGCGATCACGTGCGCGCCTTCGCGCGCATAGGCGCAGGCCACGGCCCGGCCGATGCCCTGGGCGGCGGCGGTGATCACAGCGGTCTTGCCGGCCAGGCGGCCGGCGGCTGGGGTGTGGGCGATGCTCATTCGGCGTTCCAGTCGAAGATCTTGGTCATCTCGGTCCACTTGCTGCCTGCGGGCGTCCACGGTGTGGGGGCCTGGAAGGTCCACATCAGGTCTTCCCAGCGCGCGATCACGGGGTCGGTGGCGGTCGCGTCGGACATGGCCGCGGCGTCATAGACTGCATCGTCGGTGTCCATCACCATCGCCATGCGGGTTCCCAGGCGGTGGATGGTCATGGCGGTGAGGCCATGACGCTTCAGGTGCGCCAGCACCTCGGGCCAGACCGCACGATGATGCTCTTCGTAGCGCGCGATCAGCGCCGGGTCGTCCTTCAGGTCCAGCAGCAGCAGGTGTCGCATTCAGTCCTCGTGGCCCACGGCCCGGTCGAGGTGGGTGTAGCCGCCGTCCACCACGACCCACTGGCCAGTGGTGTGGCTGGCGCGCTCGGAAAGCAGGAAGACCACCGTGTCGGCAATCTCTTGCGGCGTGGTCATGCGCCGGCCCAGCGGAATGCGACGGCAGATCGCCGCCAGCGCGGCAGCCGGGTCGGGTGTGCGGTCGAGTTCGGCGCGGTACATCGGCGTCATCACCTCGGCCGGCAGCACCGCGTTGACGCGCACACCGTCATGGCGCAGCGCCAGCGCCCATTCGCGGGTCAGCCCCAGCAGCGCGCCCTTGGCGGCGACGTAGCCGCTGGTGCCGCCCTGGCCGGTGAGCGCGGTCTTGCTGCCGATGTTGACGATGGCGCCGTGCGCCGCGCGCAGGTGCGGCGCACAGGCATCGGCCATCACGACACAGTGCGTGAGGTTGCTGTCGATCGAGCGCAGGAAGGCCTCGCGCCCGCCGTCCAGCGGCACCTTGTCGTTGACCCCCGCGTTGTTCACCAGGCCGTGCAGCGTGCCGCAGTGCTGCACCACACGCTGCACCGCAGCGCGGCAAGCCGCCTCGTCAGTCAGGTCGAGCTGCTCGAAGCGGAACGCGGGCTGCAACGCGCGCAACTCTTCGGCGAAGGCGGCCGCCGGCGGGGTGCGGTCGAAGATGACCGGGACGGCGCCTTCTTGCGCCAGCACCCGCACGATCGCTTCGCCGATGCCGGCGCCGCCCCCGGTCACGATCACCGGCTTGCCTTGCAGTTTCAGGTCCATCAGTCGTACAGCACCGCGGCGATCTTCGGGTCGGTCAGCAGCCCCTTGTCGTACCAGTAGAAGCCGGTGTCGATCACCGCGGGCAGCTTCTCGCCCTTGAGTGCCTTCACCGCCGCCTCGACGGTGCGGTAGCCGATGCCTACCGGGTTCTGCGTGATCGCGCCGGCCATCTCACCGCTGGCGATGGCTTCCTTCTGCTGCCGGCCGGAGTCGAAGCCGATGATCACGATCTTGCGCTTGAGCTCACGCGCACCACTGACCACGCCATTGGCCGAGCCTTCGTTGGCGCCGAACACACCCTTGAGCTTCGGGTTGCCTTGCAGGATGGACTTGGTCAGGTCGATCGACTTGAGCACGTCGCCACCGCCGTATTGCACCGCCACGACCTTGATGTTCGGGTAGGCTGCCTTGATGCGGCCGGTGAAGCCTTCGACTCGGTCGATGCCGGTGCGGCTGGTCTGGTCGTGCGCCACGACAGCCACCTCGCCCGCGCCGCCGATCAGGGCGGCCATCTTGTCGGCGGCCAGTGCGGCGGCGGCGCGGTTGTCGGTGGTGCAGGTGGTCACCGGCACGTCGCTGTCGACACCGGAGTCGAAGGCCACCACCGGGATGTTGGCGGCCCGCGCCTTCTTCAGCAGCGGGATGGCGGCCTTGCTGTCCAGCGCGGCAAAGCCAACCGCCTTGGGCTTCTTGGCCAGCGCAGCGGCCAGCATGTCGATCTGGCGATCGACCATGGCCTCGGTCTCGGGACCCTCGAAAGTGACGCGCACCTTGAACTCGGCGGCGGCCTGGTCGGCGCCGCGCTTGACGGCCTGCCAGAACTGGTGCTGGAAGCCTTTCGAGACCAGCGGGATGTAGATCTCGTCGGCGGCGCGCGCGGTGCCGGCCATGGCCAGCGCCGACAGCGACAGGCACAGGGTTCTGCGGTTCAGCATGGTTTGTCTCCAGTGGGTGTTTGTCGTTGGAAATACGGCGCCGGCGCTCAGCGAGCGCGCCGGCGCAGGATGTCGGCGTAAACGGCGAGGATGATGATCACGCCGGTCACCACGGTCTGCCATTCCTGGGCCACGTTGAGAATGCGCAGCCCGTTGGTCAGAACGCTCATGATGAAGGCGCCGATCAGCGTGCCCAGGATGGTCCCGGTGCCACCGGCCAGCGACGTGCCGCCGATCACCACCGCGGCGATCGCATCCAGCTCGTAGCCCTGGCCCAGCGCCGGTTGCGCCGAGTTCAGGCGCGAGGCCATCAGCAGCCCGGCCACGCCGCAGATCCCGCCGCCCAGCGCGTAGATGGCCATCTYCCAGGCCCGCACGTTTACGCCCGACAGGCGCACCGCCTCTTCGTTGCTGCCCAGTGCGAAGCAATAGCGCCCGAGCACCGTGCGGTTGAGCACCACGCCCGCCAACAGCGAGACCAGCGCCAGGATGAGCACCGCGTTCGGGATCGCCACGCCGGGCACGAGGGACTCGATGAGCGAATCCTGCGCGATGGCCGTGAAGCCTTCGGTGTCGTTGAAGTAGATCGGCCGCGTGCCCGAGATCACCAGCGCGAGGCCCTTGAGCAGCATCATCATGCCCAGCGTGGTGATGAAGGGCGGCACTTCGAGCCGCGCGATGACCCAGCCGGACACGAAGCCGCACAGCGCGCCGCAGCCGATGGCGGTGAGCACGCCCAGCGGCAGTGGCAGGCCGAGGTTCGTGAGCACCACGCCGGTCATCACCGAACAGAAGGTCATCAACGTGCCCACCGACAAGTCGATGCCGCCGGAGACGATGACGAAGGTGCAGGCCACCGCCAGCACGCCGTTCACCGCCGTGGCCTGCAGGATCGCCACCAGGTTGTCGGCCTGAAGGAAGTTGGGCGAGCCCAGGCTGAAGAAGACCAGCAGCGCCAGCAGGCTGGCGAAGGCCAGCAGCATCTGGCGTGCGCCGCCAGAACGCGCTGGCGGGCGGGTCGCCTTCGCTGTGGCTGCAGGGATGATGCTCGACGTTTCGGTGTTCATGGTGACTGATCTCAGGCGGCCTGGGCTTCACGCCGCGTGGCCAAGGCCATGATGCTTTCCTGGGTGGCCGCAGCCGCAGGCAGTTCGCCAGTGATGCGGCCCTCGCACATCACCAGCACGCGGTGCGCCAGGCGCAGCACCTCGGGCAGCTCGCTGCTGATGACGACGATGGCCTTGCCCGCGGCCGCGAGTTCGTCGAGCAGGCGATGGATCTCGCTCTTGGCACCCACGTCGATGCCACGCGTGGGCTCGTCGAAGAACAGGATGTCGCAGTCGCGCAGCAACCACTTGGCGATGACGATCTTCTGCTGGTTGCCGCCGGACAGCAGGTGCACGGTCTGCTCGACCGAGGGGGTCTTGATGGCCAGGCGGCGCGCGTAGTCTTCGGCGCAGCCGCGCACGGCCGGCGCATCGACCCAGCAGCCCGCGCGTGCGAAGCGCCCCATGCTGGCCAACACGACGTTGGTCTGCACATCCAGCCCCGTGGCCAGGCCGAACTGCTTGCGGTCTTCCGACAGGTAGCCGATGCCATGGGCCACGGCATCGCGCGGCGAGCGTATGCGCACCCGCTGGCCGTGCACCAGCACCTCGCCGGCATCGGGCCGGTCGGCGCCGAAGACGGCGCGGGCCAGCTCGGTGCGGCCGGCGCCCATCAGCCCGGCGAGGCCCAGGATCTCGCCGCGCCGCAGCTCGAAGCTGGCGTTGCGCACGGCCCGCCCGCGGGTCAGGCCGCGAACCTGCAACACCACCGGCTGCGAGGACGTGTCCGGTGGTGTGCGCGGATCGAGTTTCAGCTCGCGCCCGACCATCATCGAAATGATCTCGGCCAGCGGGGTGCCGGCCACCGGCTTGGTGCCCACCCAGCGGCCATCGCGCATCACCGTCACGCGGTCGGCAATGCGTGCCAGCTCGTCCATCTTGTGCGAGATGTAGACGATGCCCACGCCTTGGCCCTGCAGTTGGCGAATGATGCGGAACAGCTCGTTCGTCTCGGCATCGTTGAGCGCGGCGGTGGGCTCGTCCATGATGAGCACGCGCGAGTCGTGCGACAGCGCCTTGGCGATCTCCACCATCTGCTGCCTGGCCACGGTGAGCGTGCCGACAGGCGCGCGCGGCTCCAGCGCCAGGTTCATGCGCTCGAACAGGGCCGCCGCCTGTTCGTTGAGGCGTCTCTCGTCCAGCAGCAGGCCGCCAGCTCGGCGCGGCTCACGGCCGATGAAGATGTTCTGCGCCGCGGTGAGGTGCGGCATCAGGTGCAGTTCCTGGTGGATGATCTGGATCCCCTGGCGCTGCGCCTCGCGCGGCGTGCCCAGCGCCACCGGGTGGCCGTCGATCAGGATCTCGCCGCAGTCGCGGGCGTAGACGCCCGACAGGATCTTCATCAGCGTGGATTTGCCCGCGCCGTTCTCGCCCATCAACGCATGCACTTCGCCGACGTGAAGGTCGAAATGCATGTCGGCCAGCGCCTGTACGACGCCGAATGACTTGCCCACGCCCCGCAGGCTGACCAGTGGCGCGTCGCCGCGAGTGGCCCGGCTGCTCATGCTGCCCCCCGCGTCAGGCCGTAGAAGCGCTGCGCGTTGTCATGCAGCACGGCAGCGCGCTCGTCGGGGCGCAGCGGCGCCAGCAACGCGTCGCTGAGCCGCACCCACTCGGCGTAGTCGGCCGCCAGGTTCAATACCGGCCAGTCGCTGCCCCACATCAGCCGTGCCGGGCCGAAATGCTCGAACAGCAGATCGCACACCGGCTGCAGCGCCGTGTGCCCGGCGCCACCACCAGCACGCGCCAAACCGGCCGCCTCGGTCAGCAGGCCAGAGAATTTGCAATGCACGTTGGGGCAGCGCGCCAGCTCGGCCAGGCCGTGCCGCCAATCGGCAACCCAACCCGCATCAGGCTCCGTCCACCCGCGCGCGAGTTGAGGCTTCGCGGCGTGGTCGATGACCACCGGTAGCTCGGGCCAACGGCGCACGAAGGCCAGCAAGGCCTTCAAGTGCCAGGGCTGCACCAATGCATCGAAGCGCAGGCCATGCCTCAGCAAAGCCCGCACGGCACTGGTTTCGGTGCAGGTGTCGATCCACTGCGCATCGGGCAGGTCCTGCAGCATCGGACGAACACCCTTGAGCTTGCGGCACGCCGGATCGGCGACCCAGCGCGCCAGCGTATCGGCAGCATCAGTGCGCGACRGATCGACCCAGCCGACCACGCCGCCGATGAAATCGTGGGCGTTCGCCAGAGCGAGCAGGTGCTCGGTCTCGGCTTCAGTGTCGGTAGCCTGAACGAGTACCGTCTGCGTCACGCCGTGCGCAGTCAGCATCGGCTGCAGATCGGCGGGCGCGAAGTCGCGTCTGATCGGTGCCAGCGCGGGCACGTCGTCACCCAGCCACGCATAGTCGCCGCGGGCGAGTTGCCAGAAGTGCTGGTGCGCGTCGATGCGGGGCGAGCGAGGCTGCATGAAAGCGACCTGATCTGAAGTAGAACGCCCAGGCGCTCCTGAGCCACTTGCGTGTTCAGGGAAATCACTCTGGGGAAAGAGGCGTCAATTAAATAAATTCGTCGCTCGAATAAACTAACCTCGAGCCGGCATGATAGCGCTCGTCAAAGGAAGGTTGGCTATGGATTTCACTGACATTTGGCTGTGTCGGGGCCGATCGAAACGGCTGCCGTTTCTGCCCATGCTGGCACTGGTGACCGCCATGCTGATGGCTGCTCCGTCCGGCGCCGCTGCGCGCACGGTTCTGCTCGTCACCACGACCACGGGCTTCCGCCACGATTCCATCGAGACGGCCGAGAAGGTGATCGAGCGTCTGGGGCGATCGTCGGGCGCCTTCGAGGTCGACCTGGCGAGCGTGCCACCGCCGGCCAAGCCGGGCCCGGCGCCCACGCCTGAGCAGAGCGCGTCGTCCGACGCGCAGCAAGCGGCCTATCTCTCGAAAGTGAGGGCCGTGCTGGCCGAGAAGATGAATACAACGGCCCTGAAGCGCTATGACGCCATCATCTTCGCCAGCACCACTGGTGACCTGCCCTTGCCCGATGCAGACGCCTTCGTCCGCTGGGTGCGTGACGGCGGCGCCTTCATCGGGATCCACAGCGCGAGCGACACGCTTCACGGCATCCGGCCCTATGTCGAGATGCTGGGCGGGGAATTCGATTACCACCGGGAGCAGGTGGCCATCGAAGCGATCAATCGGGACCAGGCACACCCCGCGACGCGCCATCTGGGCAAGACATGGAACCTGGACGGCCGGCCGGAGGAGATCTACATCTTCAAGAACTACCGGCCAGAGGCCGTGCACGAGCTGTTGGTGCTGGACCATCACCCCAACACGGGGGAAGCTGGCCACTTTGCACTCGCCTGGTGCCGGCCGTTCGGCCGTGGCCGCGTCTTCTACACCGCGCTCGGTCACAACGAACATCTGTGGACGATGCCGGCGTTTCAACAGCACGTGCTCGGCGGMATCTCGTGGGCGCTGAATCTGGACGAAYCCAGCGCTGCATTGAAGGCCCGATGATTGCCGCATGGTCCTCACCGCCGAAGCGCTCACGCGACCGGTGGGCAGATATCTGCCTGGATGTTGGCAGGCGCGATACCCATTGCCTGGAGCTCGTGCCGCCGCGGCAGGCCGTCGCTGTCGCCGGGATGCTGAACCACGCGGGCGCCGATGCAGTTGCCGCGCATCGCGGCGGCGGGCAGCGCCAGCCCCTCGATCAAGCCGCTGATCACGCCCACCGCGAAGCCGTCACCCGCGCCCACGGTGTCGACCACATGCGAAACCGGAATACCGGGCACATGTTGCGCCAGTCCATTGCGGCCCGCGCACCAAGCCCCGTCCGCACCCAGCTTGACCACCACCTGCGAGGCACCTTGGGCAAGGTAGAACGCACCGATCTGCGCGGGGTCTTGCAGGCCTGTCAGGCGCCGCCCTTCCTCGATGCCGGGCAGCACCAGATCGCACAGGCCGGCCAACTCATTCAGCGTGCGGACCATGTCTTCGGCCGAAGGCCACAGCTGAGGGCGCAGGTTCGGGTCGAAGGAAACGCGAAGGCCTTCGCGACGTGCCCAGCGAACCGCCTCGAAGACGAGTTCGCGGCAGCCGCGTGACAGGGCCGGCGTGATGCCAGTGAGATGCAGGTGACGCGCGCGGGCCGAAGCCAGCCGCTGCACATCGCTTGCATCCATGGCGCTCGCGGCCGAACCGCGGCGGTGGTATTCGACTTGCGGGTCACTGCCGTCGGTCGCACGGGACTTCAGCATGAAGCCGGTGCGCTGCACGCTCTCGGCGCCGACCAGCGCGGTTTCGACGCCCTCGCTGATCATGACCTCCAGCAGGAACTGGCCGAACGAGTCACCACCCACGCGGCTGAGGTAGCCGACCCGCAGGCCCAGCCGTGCCAGGCCGATGGCCACGTTCAGTTCGGCGCCTGCGCTGAAGCGGCGGAAGCGGGCGACCGACTTCAGCGGCCCGGGCTCGCATGCAGCGAAGAGCACCATCGGCTCCCCGATCGTCAGTACGTCGAGTTCGAGCCCAGCCTTCGCGTCAGTGCTCTGATCCATGCGTTGCATTTCGCGTCCCGCCATCAAGCCGCCCCCAGCGCGCCGCGCAACCGCGGCTGCGCCAGCCCCGGCACCCGAAGCCTGGCCAGTTCGACCAGCGGCTCGATGCGGCGGGCCTTCTTTTGGACGTGGTTCTGCGCGATGTCGGCGAGCCGATGCGCCAGGAACGGGTTCAGCAGACGGTCCCGAAGCGCCACCAGGTAGGCACAGGCCTCTTCACCCTCGCCCAGCGCGTCGAACACTGGCAGCACCTCGTCCTGCCAGACGGCCTCGAGCGCTTCACGCAACGACGCTTCTTTCATGGCTTGCAGGACGGTCATGTCCCTGAGGTATGGGCCCGCAAGCCACATGTCGGCCAGCAGCGTATGGCCCAGGTTCAGCAAGAACAGCTTGAGCCGCTCGAAGCGCGCCAGGTCGTCGGTCAGGACGATCGCCGGGTGGCTGCACGGCAGCAGCAGTCGACGCTGCTGCTCAACGACCCACACCGCGTAAGGCTCGGCCACGGCCCCCGCGGGTTCCAAGGCCTCGGAGACGATGCGATCCACGAGCGAGTTCGCCCAGACGACATGGGCCTGAAGCCACTCGACGAAGTCCGGCGGGCATGACCAGGCCCGGGCCAGGTCCGTCACGATGTTGCGCAACCGGTCGCCGTTGCGCGAGACCAGTTCGCACGGCAGCAAAGTGAGATCGGCACCAGGCTGGACCTGCCAACGGTCGTGCAGCAACACCAGAAGCTTGGCGGGGAAGGATGCCGGGGGCAGAGCATCCTCGCCCAGCGAGTGCGCGCCATCGTCGGGCAACAACTGCCAGCCGCTGTCGCCGGTGTTGGAGACGATCACACGCACGGGACCCCGCGCGCGCTCGCGCACCAACGGCCACTGCGTTCGCGCGTCCAGAGCCTCGCGCACCGAGCGGCAGGTCCGGCGCGTCTCGACCGGCTCGCCGTTGACCAGGCCGCGCACGATCACGTCGTAGCCGTCGGCACGCGCCAGCGCGCGGGTCCGCGCCGTGCTGCTTGGGTTGGCCGTTGTTTGCACCACGGTGATACCCCCGAGTGCTTGGCCGAGCTCGGCGGCTTCGGACACGAACAGATCGACGTGCGCTTGCAGGAAGCGGCTGGTGCCGAACTGCAGGATCGGATGCCCAGGTTGCGCCGGTGCGCTCAGCATTCGACGATCGCCTTGATGACACCTTCGGCCGGATCGAGCAACTGTGCAAAGCGTGCCGGCGCATCAGCCAGCACCAGGCGGTGAGTGGCCAATGCACCGTCGGGCACCTGGCCGGCTCGCATGGCGGTCAACACCGTTTCAAAGTCTTCGTCTGTCGCGTTGCGGCTGCCCAGCAACGTGGCCTCGCGCTTGTGGAATTCCGGGTCCGAAAAGCAGATTTCTCCCTGGACGATGGAGACCAGCACATAGCGCCCACCATGGGCGAGGAAGCGAAAGCCCCGCTCCATGGCGTGTGCGTTGCCAGTGGCGTCGAACACCACGTCGAAGAACTCACCGTCGGTCAGTCGTGCGAGCTCGGCTTCGTCGCCATCGCCCAGCGCGACGGCGGCGGCCACACCGACCTGTTGCAAAGCAAAGTCGAGTCGATCACTTCGACCGTCGAGCGCCGTCACCACGGCGCCACGCAGACCGGCGAAGATCATCACGGCCAGGCCGATGGGACCGGCGCCCACGACCAGCACGCGCTGCCCGGCGCTCACCTCGCCGCGCCTCACCGCGTGCGCCCCGATGGCCAGGAATTCGAGCATCGCGGCTTGGTCCAGCGTGATGCCCTCGACCTTGTGAACGAAGCGGCGCGGCACGCACAGGTATTCGCAGAACGCGCCGTCGCGATGCACGCCCAGCACCTCGATGCGAACGCAGCAGTTGGTCTTGCCCTGACGGCATGCAACGCAGCGCCCACACGAGAGGTAAGGCATCACGTAGACCGCGTCACCGACAGCCAGTCCAGAGTCGGCGTGGGCCTTCTCGACAAGCCCCGAGAACTCGTGCCCCATCACCCGCGGGTATGACAGGTAGGGTTGGGTGCCGGAATAGATGTGAAGGTCGGTGCCGCAGACCCCCACGCGCTTGACGCGCACCAGCACCTCGCCTTCGGCCGGAATCGGTATCGGGCGATCCTCGGCCCTCAGCGTGCCCGGCGTTTCGCAAATGACTGTCAGCACGTCGACTCCCTCAACCGTGGAACTTCTTGTGGATCGCCGCGAGCTGACCGTTGCTGGTGTTGGTCTGAATCCACCCGTTGATCCACCCTTGCAACTTGGTCTCGCCCTTGCGCATGCCGATGCCCAGCGGGAAGCCTTTCATGACGAACTTGACCTCGAGGTCGAGCTGGGGGGCGTTCTCGCGCATCGTCTTGACCAACGCCGGTGACGTGGCGACGATGTCCACTTGGCCGCTGGTCACGGCCGTGATCAGCGTGGCGTCGTCGTCGAAACGGGTGATCTGCGCGTCCTTGGCGCCTTCGGTCGCGAGCTTGTCGTTCGTGGTGCCGCGCGTGCTGGCCACCCGCTTGCCCGCCAGGTCTTCGTAGCCCTTGATCGCCACCGCTTTGGGGCCCGCGATCACAGAGAGGATCTGCGCATAGGGCACCGAGAAGTCGATGACCTTTTCGCGCTCGGGCGTGACCGACAGCGACGAGATCACGATGTCCGCCTTGCCGGTCTGCAGGAACGGAACCCGGTTCGCGCCGGTCGTCTGCACAATCTCGAGTTCGACGCCGAGATCCTTGGCGAGCAGGCGCGCGGTCTCGACGTCGGAACCGATCGGCTTCATCTGCCCGTCGGTCATGCCGTACGGCGGCACGCCGAGGTCGATCGCAATGCGAATCTTCTTCGCGGCCTTGATGTCATCGAGCAGGTCGGCACGGGCGCTGCCCATGGCGGCGATGGCGGTGAGCGCCAGAGCGCCCTTCAGCAACGTTGAACGGCGGATCATCGGTAGCCTCCTTCCGGCGGTGGAGAAAGGACAGCGGCCTCTACAGGCCGTTGCCCAGGAACTGGCGCAGCTCATCGGTCTGCGGAGTGCCGAGCATCTCGGCGGGGCCTTCCTCCCACACCTTGCCTCGGTGCATGAAGATCACGTGGTCGGCGACCTTGCGCGCAAAGGCCATCTCGTGGGTGACGAGGACCATCGACATGCCGTCGCGAGCCAGGCCCTCGATGACTTTCAGGACCTCGCCGGTGAGCTCGGGATCGAGCGCGGACGTGATCTCGTCGAACAGCATCAACTTGGGCTTCATCGCCAGGGAGCGGGCGATCGCCACCCGCTGCTGCTGTCCGCCGGAGAGCTGCGACGGGTACGCCTGCGCCTTGTCGGCCAGGCCCACCTGCGACAGCACGCGCGCGGCGAGTTCGCGCTGTTCGCTGCGCGACAGCTTGAGCACGAGGCGCGGCGCGAGCATCACGTTCTCTTCGGCCGTCAGGTGCGGGAAGAGGTTGTAGCTCTGGAACACGATGCCGACATCGCGGTGCAGGCGGTTCATATCCAGCCCAGGCGCCGTCACCTCTTGCCCGCAGACCCGGATGCGGCCGGTGTCAATCATCTCCAGTCGGTTGATGCAGCGAAGCGCGGTGCTCTTGCCCGAGCCGCTGCGGCCGATGATCGCCACCACCGACCCGGTGCGTACCTGGAACGACACGCCTTCGAGCACGCTCACCGCGCCGAAGCGCTTGCAGACGGCCTCGACCTCAACGATGGGCGACATTGAACTTCCCTTCGAGTCGACGGCTCCAGGCGGACAGCGGGTAGCACAGTGCGAAATACAAGGCCGCGATCAGCACGAAGACGATGAAGGGGCGGAACGTCGCGTTGTTGATCATCTGACCGGCGCGCACCATCTCGACGAAGCCGATGGCAGATGCCAGCGATGTGTTCTTGACGATTTGAACCATGAAGCCGACCGTCGGCGGCGTGGCGATCTTTACCGTCTGCGGCAAGATCACGTGGATCAGGCGTTGATGCCAGTTCAGCGCCAGACACGCCGCGGCCTCCTCCTGCGTGCGTGGCACGGCCTCCAGACTGCCGCGCCAGATCTCGCCGAGGTACGCCGACACGTAGATCGACAGACCGAGCGCCGCCGCCAGCAGCGGCTCGATGACCAGCCCCAGCGCCGGCAGCCCGAAGTACATCAGGAACAGCAGGATCAACAGCGGCGTGCCCTGGATCAGCTTGATGTAGAGCATCGCCAGCGTTCGCAACGGGCGCGTTGCGTACACCCGGGTCAACGCCAGCACGAAGCCCAGCACCCCTCCGCCGACGAAGGCCAGCAGCGAGAGCACGATGGTCCAGCCGAAACCRCGCAGCAGGAACAACAGCTGCTCGGGGGTCAGACTGATCAAAGCGGTGTTCCCAGGCGGCGGCGACGCGGGAAGGCAAGGCTTCCCACCAGCCAGAACAGCCCTCGCATCACCAGCGACAGTGCGAGATACGCGGCGGCAACGATCAGGTAAGTCTCGACCGATCGGAAGGTGTCCGACTGCACTCGATTGGCGACCGCCGTCAATTCCTCGGTCGAGATCTGCGACGTGATCGACGAGGCGAGCATCAGCAGCACGTACTGGCTCGTGAGCGCGGGCCACACGCGTTCGATCGCCGGCGGCAGCACCACGTGTCGCAGCACCTGCCAGCGGCCGAGCGCCAGGCACTGCGCCGCCTCCAGCTGGCTGCGCGGGATCGACTCGATCCCCGCCCGGACGATCTCGGCGGTGTAGGCGCCGACGTTGATGACGAGCGCCGCGATCGCCGCAGTGAAGGCCCCGAGCTTGATGCCGAGCGATGCGAAACCGAAGTAGACGATGAAGATCTGCACCAACAGCGGTGTGTTGCGGATCGCCTCCACGTAGGCGCCTGCGACGCCCGCGACGACGGCCGAGCGACCGCTGCGCGCGATGGCGCAGAACACGCCCAGACCGAAGCCCAGCACGGTGGCGCCAACCGACAAGCCCAATGTCGTCGCCGCGCCCGTCAGCAGGTCTGGCCAGTAAGTCAGCGGAGCTGAGAAATCGAGGTCGTATCGCATGGCGTCCGGTCAGGCCGGCCTGGCAAAAATGCTCGCCAGGCCGGCCGGGGGGCAGGCGAGAGCTTCAGTTGCCGAGCTTGTGCCGGCGATAGAACGCCAAGGCGTTCTTGAACATCACCTTGTCGCGCACGCCGGTGCCGAATGCGGCGAGATACTCCTCGGCGATGGCGACCTGAGCCTCGAACGTCCCGTGCAGGGTGATCACCGGCCAGTTGCTGCCCCAGATCAGACGGTCCGGGCCGAACGCGCTCATCAGCACGTCGAAGTGCGCCTTGTAGGAGGCGAGGTCCGTGGGACTCGGGAAGACCACGTCACCCGGGGCGTACATGTCATAGAACGACGAGAACTTCATGTACAGATTGGGGCAGACGTCGGCGAGACGGCGAATCTCGAGCTCCCACGTGGGGTCAACCGGCGGCGGTCCCTTGGCGCCACCCAGGTGGTCGATGATGATCCGCAGATTGGGCACCGCGGTGCACAGCGCCTGCACCCGCTCCTTCGGGTTCTTCGTATCGCGGCTGATGATGTCGAGCGACATGCCGCGTCGTGCCAGGTCGTGCAGGCTGGCGAGTTGTTCCGGGCTGAGCGTGATGCCATCGGCCGGGCCGGTGAGAAAACCGCGGATTCCCACGAAGCGCCGGTCGCGCGCAAAGCGCGCCAGGTCGCTGGCGAAGGTCGGCGCGCCAATCTCGAGGTTGCCGACGAAATACGAGTAGAACCTGTCGCCTTTGACCAGGTCGAGGATCCACTGGTTGTCCTCGACGATGCCGCTCGCTTCCACGATCCCGGCTGTCACGACGCCGTTCGCCCTGGCAACTGCGTTGTACTCGGGCGGCAGCACATCGCGGTAGATCGGCCCTTGCTCCGGAGTGGGCCACGGTACGCCACCCGGCCGCGTCACCTGCCAGAAGTGAATGTGGCTCTCGACGATGGGGCGCTTGCCGGGCGGGGCGCTGCGTTCAGCTTGCTCGACCGCAGCCCGCAGAGCCTGGTCATCGGCAACGTCGTGCGCGCGCGCGGTGGTTGACCACGCCACGCTCAGCAACGCCGCCGCGGCGGCCCAGTACACAAGGCTTCTCGTCACTGCCCCATTCATGTGTGTCTCCTTGTCAGGTTGCTCGTGCTCTCGCTCAGAAGTGGGAGTTCAACCGTCCTCGTCGGTGCGGCCGTCGAACTCGGTCAGACCAAATTGGCGGCACGATGGTAAGGCCACAATACCAAGAATGCAAATGTGGTCTGACCAAATAGCCCTGACCGGCCAGCAACGGCGAAACGGCTGCGCGCGTCCGAGTCTGATAATGGAGGCCTTGACCACTTCGTCACGGCGTCCATGGCCCCTCAGCTCAAGCCGGTCGAGTCCCGCCGGCTGTATCAGCAGATCGCAGACCAGATTCGCGACCTGATCGACCGTGGGGGCTTCGAGGTCGGAACGCGACTACCGCCCGAACGCGATCTGGCCCAACAGCTCGGGGTTTCGCGCCCTTCGCTGCGCGAGGCGCTGATCGCGCTCGACGTCGAAGGGCGCGTCGAGGTCCGAAGCGGGTCTGGCGTCTTTGTATCGGCCGTTCCGCAGGATCCCGTTCCGCGAAGTACCGAAGCGTGGGGCGAGAGCCCGAGTCAGTTGATGGAGGCGCGCTCTGTCATCGAAGGCGAAGTCGTCATCCTCGCTTGCGCGCGGATCACGGAGGAACCGCTGATCCGGCTGCGCCAACTCCTGCAGGGCATGGAAGCAGAAATCCAGCGCCGGCGCGTCCCGGTCGACCTGGACCGCCAGTTCCACTTGACGCTGGCGGAAGTGGCCGGCAACGCGGTCCTGACACGGCTCATTGGAGCGTTGTTCGACGAGCGGCACAGCCCGATTTCCGCCAAGATCAGCTCTCGCTTCGAGAGTACGCGCACCTGGAAGACGGCCCTCATCGAACACGGAGCCATCCTGAAGGCGCTCGAGGCGCGCGATCCGATCGCCGCCCAAGCCGCCATGCGAGCACACCTCAAGGCGTCGGCCGTGCGCTGGGTCGGCGAGTGAAGCTTCACGCGGGCTGGGGCACTCGCATCACTTGGCAGCCGTGATGTCAGGCGGCCTCAAACCCGACCTTCGGCACTGCCGCAACGGCCTACGCCGGGCTCACAGACTTGGCCACACGGTAGTCGGCTTCAGCATGGCCAATGATGGTCACCCAATGGACAGCGCAGCAGCGCGCGGTGGCCCGAGGGTGCTGCCGGGCAGGATCTCCGTGGGCAGCACGATGCGCCGCGGCCCCTGGTATGCGCCGTCCCGGTGCCGTGCGTCGATGCGCGAAATCAGGAGCTGCACCGACTGCAGACCGAGCTCGCGCAACGGTTGGCACACGGTGGCCATGCGGGCCGAGCGGGCGAGTACGGTGCCGTCGAAGCCGACGACCGAGACGTCGGCGGGCACGCGAAGGCCCCGTGCGAGCAACCTGTCGAGGCAACCCAGCGCGATGGCGTCGCTGGCAGCGAAAACCGCCTCGGGCAACGCTTCGCCATGGTGCCGCTCGAGCCAGGTTTCAAGCGCGCGGCGACCGCCCTCCACGGTGAAGGCATCTCGCAGCACATGATCGGCTGGCGGCGCCACGCCGGCAGCGGCATGGGCGCGCAGGTAGCCCTGCACACGCCGGTCCGCGCCGATCGTGCCCTCCGGCCCACCGACGTGCAGGATGCGCTTGTGGCCCAACGCCAGCATGTGGCTCACCATCTGGAAAGCACCGGCCTCTTCATCGGACTCGAGGTTCACCACCCCGGAGATCTCGTGGTTCGCATGCACGGAGACCACGGGTGTGTGTTCGGGCAGCCATTCCGCCGCATCGGCATCGAGCAACGGTGCCAACAGAATCAAACCGTCGATGCGCCCGTCACAGAAGCCCGGGACGCGTCGCGCTGCTTCGTCCCAGTCTCCGAGGGTAAAAACGGTCGTGGTCTGGCCCGCTGCGGCTGCACCCTGGATGACACCGTTGAAGACCTCCAGAAAGTACTGGTTGGGTTCGTCTCCGGTGAGCGTGGCGACCACGCCAATCGTGTTCATGCGACGGTCCGCCAAACCACGGGCCGTGGCATTGGCACGGTAGCGCAGCTTCTGGGCGGCAAGGAGCACGCGGGCCCGCGTCTCCTCGGAGATGCGGGTCGAAGTTTTCGCATCGTTGAGCACGGCCGATGCCGCCATCGCCGAAACGCCGGCTTCGCGACCAACGTCGGCCAGGGTCGCGGCACGACGACTGCGGCGGGTTTTCGTGCTTTGGACCACGTCTTGGCTTACCTCTAGAGAATGCGCCGTGTGCGGATCACTTCGGCGTAGTAGCGGGCTGACAGCTTGGGTGTGCGCACCTGGGTCTCGAAGTCGCAATGCACGATGCCAAAGCGTCGCTCGTAGCCGTCCTCCCACTCGAAATTGTCGATGAACGACCAGAGGAAGTAGCCGTCCACCGGGACGCCGTCGCCGATGGCGCGATGCACCTCGCGCAGGTGGTTGCGCAGGTAGTCCCGCCGATGCAGGTCGATGACCTCGCCGCGGACCACCGGCTCGTCGTTGTAGCCGCAGCCGTTCTCGGTGATGTAGATCGACTGGTGGCCGTACAGCTCGTGGCACATCCGCGACGCCCAATAAATGGCCTGGGGCACCAGATTCAGCCATGGGCTGTCGGCACGCGGGTAGTGGGCCGGCAGGCCGAGCGCCTCGTAAGGTTCGCCGCTGCGGCTCGCGCGTACGTAAGTGGCCGTGTAGATGTTGAGGCCCAGGAAGTCGGTGGGCAGGCTGATCAGGTCGAAGTCGCCCGCCTGCACTTGCGGCGCGTTGGCGCCCTCGCGGTCAAGATGGAAAGGCGCATACCCCTTGTCGTGGATCGCACCCAGCAAATGCTGGTTCTTGTCGAGGAACCATGCCTTGGCGGCAGCAATGTCAGCCTCGGTTTCGATGACGGGCACGCTAACGTCGCAGTTGTCCGTCAGGCCGACGCGGGCGCCGGGTCCACCGAATTGGCGCACGGCTCGCACGCCGTGGCCATGGCACAGCAGCGCATGATGGTAGGTCTGGTTGACCACCGCAGCACTCTCACGCCGGCCGGGAGCTTTGATCCCGACCCCATAGGCGAGCATCGTGAAACAGCGGATTTCGTTGAGGGTGATCCAGTTCTTCACGACATCGCCGAAAGCCTTCACCACCGTGTCGGCATAGCGAGCAAAGGCCTCTACGGTGGCGCGAGAGGTCCAGCCGCCGCCGTCTTCCAGGACCTGCGGCAGGTCCCAGTGAAAGAGCGTGACCCAGGGTGCGATGCCGTGCCGGGTCATGCTCGCAAGCAGGCGCCGATAGAAATCCAGTCCCGCCTGATTCACCGAGCCATCGCCATCCGGGTAGATGCGTGGCCAGGCAATCGACAGGCGGTAGTGCTGGATGCCGAGCGAAGCCATCAGCGCAAAGTCGTCGTCGAAACGGTTGTAGTGGTCGCAGGCCACATCGAGCGTATCGCCACGCGCGACCTTGCCTGGCATGTGCGCGAAACGATCCCRGATGGATTCGCCTTTGCCGTCGGCAAAGGCAGCGCCCTCGATCTGAGCCGAAGCGGTGGCCACACCGAGAACGAAGTGCTCCGGGAAGGGAGATGCGTAGGTCAGCGTGCCCATTCGGTTCAGTGACGGGTTCATTCCCTCAACGCTGGGACAACGGTTTCTTGAGCGCTGGCACCAAGCGGCCAGCCCCAGCGCCGGCAGGCGTGCTTACTCATACGGTTCAGCTACCGTGATTTATGGATAAATCGAGCAAACCCTGCGGACGCGAAGTCCGCGCAGGCGCGCAGGCCCGACGCGAGGTACATCAGGCGACCTCCTGCCTCGCCAGATCGCGCCCAGCCGCGTAACCCGGAGCGATGAGAGGCCGCGTGATTCGATAACGGGCGAGTGCGGCGCCCCCCAAGGCCACCGCATCGATGCCGAAGCGCGAGATCCGCATCGGCAGCGGAGACAGGCCAGCAGCTTCCGCGTAGTCGTTCAGCGTGCGCCGCGCCGGGTTGAGGAACGCGTCACCCAGTTCGACAGCCGTGCCGCCGAGCACGATGCAACCAGGGTCGTAAGCCGCGGACAGGTTCTGCAGCAGCACCCCGAGGTAGTTGCCGGCCTTCTTCACTGCGCGTTGCGTATCGGTGTCGCCAGCGGCGAGTCGACGCTGGACTTCGGCCAACGGATCCTCCACCGCCCCACCAGGCAACATGGCGCGCGGGCCGATCAATGCTTCGGCGCAGCCACGGCGGCCGCACGAACACTCGGGCCCGCCGACCTGCAAGACGATGTGGCCGACCTCGCCGGCAAAGCCGCGGCTGCCTGTCAGCAACCGCTCGCCGACGATCACGCCGGCACCGACGCCCTGATTGACGCTGACATACAGCAGCGGATCGGTGGCTTCAGCGGGGTTGAACTCCATCTCACCGACGGCAGCCGCGTCCGCCTCGTTCTGCAGGAACAGGGGCACGCCCTGGAGCGAGGACCCCACCAGCCTCTCGGCCAGCATGTCGCCCACCGGGACATCGCGCCATTGCAGGTTGGGCGCGAAGTGCAGGAAGYCGCGCGCCTCGTCCACCCCCCCCGGCAGCCCCACGCCGATGCCGATAACGCGCTGACTGCCTGCATCCAACTGCTTGCAAACCCTCAGCACGGCGTTGGCCGCGACCACGATGCAGGCCTTGGCGCCGCGCGCTGCGCCGTACCCCGAGCGGGCACGCGCCAAGACCTCTCCAGTGAGCGTGGTCGCCACGACGCGTACGCCTTCGACACCGACCTCGGCTCCTATCAGCACCAGGCGCGAAGGATCGATAAGCAACGGCGTTGGACGGCGGCCCAGGTCGCCCGTGGCGACGACCTCTTGCTCAATGAACCACCCCTCCTCGATGAGCTCGCGCACCAGCATGGTGACCGTGGATTTGGTGAGCTGCACGGCGCTGGCCAAGTCGGAGCGAGACAGCCCCGGATGGGCGCAAAGGCGGCGGACGAGCGTCATGCGATTGATGCTCTTGAGCACCTGCTGATGCCCGGGAGCCTCGGAAAGATCAACCTGCAAGACGCTCTCCTGTTCTCAAGCTGTTCGGTGTTTGCTGCATCGAAGTTCGCTCGACGAACCAATAAAGATGGTGATAACAAGTAGTGTAGTGGGTGACCGGCTGGATCGAATCGCTTCAAGTCCTGGCTCGGCATCAATCGGGCGTGCGGGCGCGCCGATGCCCCTTGACCTCTCCGAACAGGTCGAACAACTGCTGCGCCGCCGGCGACAGCGACCGGCCGCGGCRCCAGATCAACCCGACCTTGCGCGAGACGACCGGGTCGACCAGCGGCACGCTGACCAGCAACGGATGGTCTGGCCCCGGCATCGCCATCGAAGGCACCGCAGCGACGCCAAGGCCGGCCTCGACCAGGCCGAGCGTGGTGGTCACATGCTGGGCCTCGTAGATCGCCTGCGGCCGGCTTGCCACGCCGGCCAGCGCCTGGTCCAGCAGCACGCGGTTGCCTGAAGTCCGCCCAACCGAGATGTAGTCGTGCTCGCTCAATTGCGCCCAGCTCACGCGGCGCAGCCCGGCCACCGGGTGGTCGCGCCGGCAGGCGGCGACGAAGCGTTCCTCGACCAGCGGCTTGAACTCGAGGTCCCCTTCCTGGGCGCCGATGAAATTCAGTCCGAAGTCCGCCTCACCGCGCGCCACAGTGGCCAGCACCTCGTTGGCGCTGGCGTCGAGCACCTTCACGCGCACCTTGGGGCAACGCTCGTGGTAGCGCCGGATCACTTGCGACAGGTAGTAGTAGACCGTCGACGGTACGCAGGCCACGGTCACCTCGCCCATGCGCGTGGCGGCTACGCCGCGGATGCCCATCAGCGTGACGTCGAGTTCGTCCAGAAGCTCGCGCACCTTGCGCTCGAAATCGCGGCCGACCGCCGTCAGTGTCACCCGCCGCGTCGTGCGCTCCAGCAGCCGCACGCCCCCGACGCGCTCTTCAGATGACTTGCCCGTCGGTCGACCGACTCCCCATGCTTGTCAGGAGAGCCGGTATTCCAACTTCGAATCAATGTCTCTGGGAGTGACAGCAGCGTGAGCCTCGCTATGTCGATGTGGCTCGCTCGCGCACAAGCATTTGAGTCGCGCCCCGCCAGTGCGTCTCGGCATTCGATCATCGGATTTCGTTCAACAGTGACTACCGTTTGAGCTTCACTTTCGACAAGCGTCCGAACGACGTTTTCACCTGGCAATGTTCTTAACCTCCCCCGCATTTGAGCAACCACTTCCTATCCCTTGCGGCCCTGAAGGGACCCGATGCTGGCTCGCCGCAGCACTGTCGAGCCACATGCCTTGGTACCTGCTGAGTCACAGGATCTTTTGTGAAGGCGAGCACTCGATCATCCAGACTGTGGCGGTGGCGTGGGAGTCGACTCTGCACACCTGGATCGAGATCGTCGGAAACGAGGCTGTCACTGCGATTCATTTCATCGGCAGCGGCGATACACCAGGAGACTGGACGATGAAGCGAATTGATGAAATCTGGTATCCATCCGCAGACGAAGCGGATGTCACAGGGCCGCTGATTTTCCGAATGCACGGGGAAACTGGCCTATGGTGCTCCAACGACGAGCCCGTTCTTGACGAGAACCCGTCGCGACGCTTGCTGGTTCGCGTTCCCTCCGATCAGAAGAAGAGTCGGCCAAAGCGAAGCCGCAAGTAGTGAGGAGTTCGACGGGCTCCACCCTGGAACTCTCGCCCGGACGCGCGACGCACCTGCACAGGTGGGCGGCATCCTGATTGGCAGGTTCACTAATCCTCCTGCCTGCAATGCCGTGGCATTCGATGATCGAATTCCGAATTGATCGGCCTATCGTTGGCGCTGCGCCTGCATGAAACGATCTCACGGGCCGGTCAATGTTCTTGACCACGTCAGAGTTTGAGCAACCGATCCCCAAGGGCATCGGATCCCCCGACTTCCAGCACTGGGTCGCAACTGTCTTGTCCACTCATTTGCCCTGGTATTTGGTGACGTACAAGCTGTCTAGCAAGAGGACGTTCCACTTGCAGACTGCGACGATTGCGTGGGAGTCCGCTCTTCGCGGGCTGGCTCAAGTCGGTCGGACGCGGGGCTGTCGTGTCGATCAGCTTCATGGCTTGGAAGGATGATCCCGGCGAGTGGTCGATGAGACGGATAGAGGCCATGTGGCGCCCGGCCACGGACGAGGCAAGCGACACGGGCCCGCTGGTCTTTCGGCTCGCCGGGGAGCCCGCGTTGGGGTGTTCCAACAATCATCCGGTCTCGGGAGGTAAGCGGACGCGCCGGCTCTTGAAACGCCTCTGACGTCGAGCATGGTGAAGTAACGGGGCTCGACCGATTTGGCCTTCACGACGCCGCGCGCAAGGCCCTGATGCGCGCGCTTGCGGTCTGAATTCCTAGGAGGACCAACATGGCCAATCAATACATTTCTAGGTTGAAGGACTTCGACGAACTTCCTGCATCTGCCTATGTTCGACTTCCTATCGTTGCTGCCCTGTACTCCATCTCGATCTCGACAGTCTGGAGATGGTCCCGAGTTGGTTTGCTACCGGCGCCCATACGGACCGGGCGAACGACTCTTTGGCGGGTTGGAGACTTGCGTGCATCGCTGCCGGATCGCCATGCGCCCGAAGCTGTTGTTCTCCGAGGATCCGAGTTATGACTCGAGCAGTGTGCTGCGCAGTCGGATAGCTCAGCCTTCTTCATCTCGTTCCTTGAACCTGTTCAGGGCCAGTTGCACGAGGAATGTCGGCCGAGAGCTTCTAGAGGCTTCGCGTCGGAGTCTTTGAAGCCAGTCGCACCAGGCGCCCACGTCTAGGCCCGGCGTCAACGCCAGCGTCGCGCCCACCTTGACGATCAGATCCTCGATGACCTGGTGTCGCATGACCGCTGCAGCCTCCATCTCGATCAGCGCCACCTCAAGCCAAAGGTCAGCGCAATCGCTGGCCGGAGCGCTGGGCTCTGTCGAAAGCTGGCCTGCGTCCATGGCCTCCCAGAGTTCTGGCTGCGGAACTTCGGATTGAGATCGCACAAGGCGGATCTCGATCTCTCCTTCAGGCGCCTCAGGCAAAGGCTGCCGGAGGATTTCCTGTTCAGCTGGCCTGCGCTGCCAATAGCCTCGGGCAGGAACTGGCACGCCGTTCCGTTTGCAAACCACACGCAGCCAGGTATCCGACAGTCCTAAGTCCCGTGCGACCAGGCTGAGTGGCTTCTCCCACACTGCGGCGTAAAGGTCAGAACGCTTCATGGCCGACTCGTGGGCGCTGTTTGATCCAGTCCTCGATCTCTTGCTCGTCGAACACGAGCACTCGGCTGCTGAGGCGCCGTGCCTTCGGAAACGCGCCGTTGTTTCTCAGGCGCATCAACGTCGACAGAGAAATGTTCAGCCGCCTAAGAACGTCGTTCGTGCGCAGGAGACGGCTCTGCTTGGAGCGTTGTTCGTCGGGCATACCATCGGCTGCTTGTCACGGCTATCGTCGCCAAGATCGGAGCCGATGAATAGATCCGGCATTGATGAGCCAATGCCTGGAATGGTTGAACCATTGCGGTGCTCTAGGTGCTTCCCAGAACGATCAGATCCTGCAATGGTTCAACCATTTCTGCGCCACGATGCCAGCGGGAGGCTGCTAGAGGGCCGCGTCTTAACGTGGCGGAGCGGCAGCCCGCCGTCGACCACGTGGCCAATCATCGGGCCGAATGATCGTCGCTATCGCGTTAGCGATGTTCGCCTTGACACCGTGCTGCTGCACCCAAAGTGACACCTCGTCGTTGGACGGACGCCAGTTGGTATCCGACTTCTCCGCGCACTCGTCATGGAAGAACCACGCCGCTTCCCGGAGGATCCTGAGCAGCCGTGTGGCGTTGGGGATGTTCAGTATTTCGCCACGCAGACCGGTGCGGGATGGCCATAGGTCGATGACAGGCAGAGCGACTTCTGTAGCCCAGGCGTGAAAGAGGTCGACGTCAACCTCGCTGGCCAGATGCCCGTCCCTGACCGCTGCAAGAGCGGGACCCAGTTCGCCACTGGCGACTGCCATGCTCGCGCGCTGTGCATTTGCGCATAGCCGCTCCTCGGTCGAAGGTTCGGGGGGCGTCCCGTGGAGCAGCTGAGCCATGGCAGCCCCGATGGCGCTGGGCCGGTGCCGACGCCTGAACACGCAGCAGGCCGAATAGTCACCGAGCCAGTCCGGGTCAGCCCGGCTATGCAGCAGGACGAGCTTCCAAAGCTCGATGGAGCTGTGTCCTGCGTACTTCCGGCGCGTAGCGTCATCCGCGGCAACGCAACTCGGTGGCGCCGAAGGATCGCGTCCCCTTTGTGCGATGAGATCATCGATGCCGCTGCTTTGGCGGGGATTCAAACTTTGAATCATGGCTTCGCACCCCTTCCAAATAGAAGCGGTGGAGCGAGCAGAGGCTGTACGATTGGCGACTTGCAATCGCTACGTCTTGACTGCGCAACGGCCTGCACCCAACGCCTCACGTGAGCGCCTGCTCGCCAGCCAAGGCGCATGAAGATTGGTAGGCCGTGTTGGACTTGAACCAACGACCAAAGGATTATGAGTCCTCTGCTCTAACCAACTGAGCTAACGGCCCGGAGGGGGCGATTCTAGGCGGGAGGGGGTGCTCAGCGTTGCGACAGCGCATGCCCCACGAGCCGCGAGGTGATGTCGACGATCTGGATCATGCGGTCATAGGCCATGCGCGTCGGGCCGATGACGCCGAGTGTGCCGACCACCTGGCCGTCGACCTCGTAGGGTGCCGAGACGACCGACAGCTCTTCGAACGGAACGATGCGGCTCTCGCCGCCGATGAAGATGCGCACACCCTCGGCGCGGCTGGAGGTGTCGAGCAGCCGCATCAGCTGCGTCTTCTGCTCGAACAGGTCGAACAGTTTGCGCAGCGAGCCCATGTCGTGGCCGAAGTCCTGCACGCCCAGCAGGTTGCGCTCGCCGCTGACGATGACCTGGTCCTGGTTCTCTTCCATCGCGTCGGTGCCCAGCTGCACCGCGGCCTGCATCAGGCCGGCGATTTCGCCGCGCAGCGCATCGATCTCGTTCTTCAGCCGCTCGCGCACCTCTTCGATCGTCAGGCCGGCGTAGTGTGCGTTCAGGTAGTTGCTGGCCTCGACCAGCTCGCTTTGGGTCGGGTCGTGGGCGGTGAAGATGACGCGGTTCTGCAC
>NZ_JBFUGE010000029.1:0-25833 GCF_056403075.1 Ideonella sp. P3_A4
GTCACGCCGATCGCCGGCACCACCCGAGACCGCGTCAGCGAAACGATCCAGATCCACGGCGTGCCGGTGCATGTGACCGACACCGCCGGCTTGCGCAGCGACGCGGCCGACGAGGTCGAGCGCATCGGCGTCGCCCGCAGCTGGGAAGCCATTGCGGGCGCCGACGCGGTGCTGTTTCTGCATGACTTGACGCGGGTCGACGAGCCCGCCTGCCAGCAGGCCGATGCGGTGATTGCCGAGCGCCTGGCCGAGGTCGAGCCGGAGCGCTTGCTGCATTTGTTCAACAAGGCAGACGCGGCCGGCCTGGCGGGCGATTTCGAGCGCGCGCGGCCGGGTCTGCGCTTGTCTGCGCGCACCGGTGCAGGGCTGGACGCGCTGCGCGACACCTTGCTCGAACGAGCAGGCGGGTTGGCCTCGCCCGAAGGCTTGTTCATCGCCCGCAGCCGCCATGTCGAAGCGCTGCGCGAGGCCGGCGCGCACCTGGCCGGCGCCGCTGATCACGCGGCCCAGGCCGACGCAGCGTTGGACCTGTTCGCCGAAGAGCTGCGTTTGGCGCACCAGGCTTTGCAACGCATCACCGGCGCCTTCAGCGCCGACGATCTGCTGGGCGAGATCTTCAGCCGCTTTTGCATCGGCAAGTGAGTGCCCGCCAAGCGGCAGTGGCTTGGAATTGTGCGACGAGCGGCGGCTGAGCGCCGATGAGCGCGCCTTGGCTGGTTGCTGGGGCTTTGTAACCTGCTGATAATGAATCTGCAATCATCGTCACGAGCGGGTCCCATCGGGCCCGCCTTGTCGGTGCCGCCGGAGGGAGCCCGCCCATGGCCGTCGAGATCCTGCATCAAGCCATCCAAACGCTGAACGCCGACGACTCGTTCCGGGCTCGGCTCGACTTGAGCCAGTGGCGTCAGCTGGCGGCCTTCATGCAGGAGTTCAAGCTGCGCGCTGGCGACACGCTGATCCGCTACCGCGACATGGACCGTGTGATGTACCTGCTCGAAAGCGGCACCTTGCAGGTCTATGTGCCTGACGCGGGCCCGGCGCGCCGTCCGGTGGCGATCCTGCGCCCCGGGGCGGTGGTCGGTGAGCCGACGCTGTTTGCCGAAACCCCGCGCATGGCCCAGGTCGAGGCGATGTCACCCAGCGTGCTGTGGGGCCTGACGCGCAACCGCTTCGACGAGTTCGCGCAACGCCAGCCCGAGATGGCGCTGGAGTTCCTGCGTGCCGCTGGTGCCGTGATGGCCGAGCGCATGCGGGCCAACCTGGAGCGAGGGATGCC
Organism: Ideonella sp. P3_A4; assembly: GCF_056403075.1. Lineage (NCBI taxonomy): Bacteria > Pseudomonadati > Pseudomonadota > Betaproteobacteria > Burkholderiales > Sphaerotilaceae > Ideonella > Ideonella sp. P3_A4. The sequence goes on from NZ_JBFUGE010000029.1 coordinate 1,277, forward strand.
GGCAGCTTGAGGCTCTCCGCTCCCCGTCCGGGAGCGCCTCAACCTGAGAGCAGTTTCGACTCGGCGAGAGCCAGGGTCTCCGGCAGGCCAGCCAGCACCAAGGTGTCGCCGCCGGCCAGGCGCAGCTGGTCTTCGGGTGTGACGATGCGGCCGTCGGCGCGGCGCACTGATACGACGTTCACATCGAGTGCGTGCAGCGCCAAGTCGGCCAGTGTCGAGCCAACGCTGGCGGCGGCGTGGGGCAGGCTGACGCTGCGTAGCCGGGCCTGGGTGAGCTCCTCCGAGGTGTCGTCGTCGGCGCCGTGGAAATAACCCCGCAGCAGCCGGTAACGCGCGTCCCGTGCGTCGCGCGTCAGGCGGATCACGCGCCGCATCGGCACACCCACCAGCGCCAGTGCGTGGCTGGCCAACATCAGCGAGCCTTCCACTGCCTCAGGCACCACCTCGGTCGCGCCGGCTTCGCGCAGCTTCTCGAGATCGGTGTCGTCGATCGTGCGCACGACCACCGGGACATGCGGCGCGTGCTGGCGCACCAGGCCCAGGATCTTCAACGCTGACGGCGTGTCGTGGTAACTCACGACGACCGCGCTGGCGCGCGCCAGGCCGGCGGCCATCAGGCTTTGCAGCCGTGCGGCATCACCAAACACCACACTCTGGCCGGCAGCGGCGGCCTGGCGCACGCGGTCCGGGTCCAGGTCGAGCGCCATGTAGGGCATCTTCTCCTGGTCCAGCAGGCGGGCCAAGTTTTGGCCGCTGCGGCCGTAACCGCAGATGATGATGTGGGCTTCGGTGCGGATGGCCTTTTTCGCGATCGCCGTCAGGGCGACCGACTGCATCAGCCAGTCGCTGGCCGACAAGCGCACCACGATGCGGTTGCTGTACTGGATCAGCAGCGGCGTGGCCAGCATCGACAGCACCATCGACGCCAGCACCGGGCTCACCCATTGGGGATGGATCAGCTGATTCTCGGCGCCTAGCGTCAGCAGCACGAAGCCGAACTCGCCGGCCTGCGCCAGGTACAGGCCGGTGCGCAGCGCCACCCCTGGCGCGGCGCGAAAGGCCCAGGCCAGCCCGGCCACCAGCGCCGCCTTGGCGACGATCGGCAGCAGCGTCAGCAGCAGCACCAGCAGCCACTCTTCCCACAGCGGCCGCCAGTCCAGCTTCATGCCGATGGTGATGAAGAACAGGCCCAACAGCACATCGTGGAAGGGCCGGATGTCGGTCTCGACCTGGTGCTTGTATTCGGTCTCGGCGATCAGCATGCCGGCGATGAAGGCGCCCAGCGCCAGCGACAACCCGGCGTGCTCGGTCAGCCAGGCCAAGCCGAGCGTGACCAGCAACAGGTTCAGCACGAACAGCTCGTCGCTCTTGCGCCGTGCCACCAGCGTCAGCCACCAGCGCATCAGCTTCTGCCCGCCCAGCAGCAGCAGGGCCAGCACGCCGGCTGCTTTCAGCATCGCCAGGCCGAGCGAGCGCACCATGTCGCCGCCACTCGAATCCAGCGCGGGGATCAGCACCAGCAGCGGCACCACCGCCAAGTCCTGGAACAGCAGGACGCCCATCACACGCTTGCCGTGCTCGCTCTCCAGCTCCAGCCGTTCGGCCATCATCTTGACGACGATCGCAGTCGACGACATCGCCATCGCGCTGCCCAGCACGACCGCGCCCTCCCAGCCCAGGTCCCAGCGCATGCCGAGCCAGCCGAACAGCGCCATCAGCATCGCATTGCCGGCCACCGCGCCGATGATGGTCAGGCTGACCTGCGAGAACCCCAGACCGAACACCAGCGTGCGCATGCTGCGCAGCTTGGGCAGGTTGAACTCCAGCCCGATCACGAACATCAGGAACACGACGCCGAACTCGGCCAGATACTTGACCGCCGCCGAGTCCCGGGCCAGCGCCAACGCGTTCGGCCCGATCAGCACACCGACCGCCAGATAGCCCAGCATCGGCGGCAGTTTCAGGCTACGGCACAGCGCCACGCCGGCCACCGCTGCCACCAGGTACAGAAGAACGAGTTCCAGTGTTGAAGCCATGCAGCTAGTGTCCTGTCTCGCAGATAACTGTCATTGCGACGGGACGCAAAGGCCATGCCGAGCGGCCCCGAACGGCCGGCTGACAGGCTCCTAGAATCCCCCCATTCTGTACCCTGGCCTTGCCTTGAACACTGCCGCCACGCCCTTCGATCCCGCCCGCGCCCTGACGCTGGCGCGCGAAACCTTCACCATCGAGGCCGCGGCGTTGCAAACCGTGCGCGATCGGCTGGACGACAGCTTCGCGCGCGCGGTGCAGGCGATGCTCGACACCCGAGGCCGCGTTGTCGTGATGGGCATGGGCAAGAGCGGTCACGTGGGTCGCAAGATCGCCGCGACGCTGGCTTCGACCGGCACGCCAGCGTTCTTCGTCCACCCCGCCGAGGCCAGCCATGGCGACCTGGGCATGGTGACGACGGGCGACCTGCTGCTGGCGATCTCGAACTCCGGCGAGAGCGACGAGATCAACGCCATCCTGCCGGCGGTGCGCCGCTTGGGTGTGCCGCTGGTGGCGATCACCGGCAAGCCGGGCTCGACACTGGCGCAGCATGCCGAAGTCACGCTGTCTTGCGCGGTCGACCAGGAGGCCTGCCCGTTGAACTTGGCGCCGACCGCCAGCACCACGGCGCAAATGGCGCTGGGCGACGCGCTCGCGGTGGCATTGCTCGATGCGCGTGGCTTCCGCGAACATGATTTCGCGCGCTCGCACCCCGGCGGCTCGCTCGGCCGCAAGCTGCTGATGCACGTGCACGACCTGATGCGCACCGGTGATGCCCTGCCCCGCGTGGCGGCCGACACCGGCTTCATCGACATGATGCATGTGATGACCGACAAGGGCCTGGGCTTCGCGGTGATCGTCGAAGACGACCGGCCGGCCGGCATCTTCACCGACGGTGACTTGCGCCGCCTGCTCGAAACTGGCGCCGATCTTCGCGCGTTGCGCGCGCACGAAGTGATGCACAGCCAACCGAAGCGGGTGCGTGCCGATGCGCTGGCGGTCGATGCGGCCGATCTGATGGAACAGCACAGCATCACCAGCGTGTTGGTGGTCGACGAACAGGGCCTGCTGGTCGGGGCGCTGAACACCAATGACCTGCTGCGGGCCAAGGTCATCTGATGGTTGCTGCCACCACCGCTGCACTGACGCCGGCGCTGCGTTTTGCGCCCGAACTGCTGCTGAAAGCCCAGGGCACCGGCCTGGGGCTGAAGGCCGCGATCTTCGACGTCGACGGCGTGCTGACCGACGGCCGCCTGTTCATCGGCGAACAAGGCGAGCTGTTCAAAGGGTTTTGCACGCTCGACGGCCACGGCCTGAAGCTGCTCGCGCAAGGCGGCATCGTGCCGATCGTCATCACCGGCCGCGATTCACCGGCGGTGCGCCGCCGGGTCGCCGATCTCGGGCTGCAGCACGCTGTCTACGGTGCTGGCGACAAGCTGGCCGCCGCAGAGCCCTTGCTCGCGTCACTGGGCTTTGCCTGGCCCGACGTCGCGGCGATCGGCGACGATTGGCCCGACCTGCCGCTGCTGACGCGCGCCGGCTTCGCCTGTGCGCCCGCCAACGCACACGTCGAGGTCAAGGCGATCGCCCACCATGTGACCGCGGCGAGCGGCGGCGACGGTGCGGCGCGCGAGTTCTGTGACTTGTTGTTGATGGCGGCCGGCCGCTACGCCGGCCTGCTGCACGGCCACCTGCGCACGCTGGACAGCGCTTGACGCCGCCCAAGATGAGCGCCGAACTGCACCTGCCCGATCTGCCCGAGGTGCCGGTGGCGATTGGCGGCCCGGTGCTGCCGCTGGCGGATGCCCCAGGGCCGGGGCGTCGGCCGCGCGAGGCTTGGAGCTACCGGCTGCGCCAGCTGTTCGGCACCTACCTGCCGCTGCTGTTGATGAGCCTGCTGGCCTGTCTGACTTGGTGGCTGGCGCGTCTGTCGCCCGGCGCGCCGGGTGAGCGACCGGTTGCGGCGGCGCGCCACGACCCCGACTACACCGCGCAGCGCGTGATGCTGCAGCGCTTCAACCCCGAGGGCCGACTGGTCGCGCAGGTCGAAGGTGAGCAAGTGCGCCACTACCCCGACAGCGATGAGATGGAGGTCGACACCGTGCGCGTCTCCACCACCGGCCCGGATGGCCGCCGCACCCAGGCCACTGCACGCCAGGCGGTGGCGGCGGGCGACAACTCGCGCTACAGCCTCGAAGGCGGCGCCCACGTCGTCAGCACCGGCGTCGACGGCCATGTGGTCGAAATCGAGGGCGAGCACCTGCTGGTGCTCACCACGGAGCGCCGCGTGCGCGCAGACCGTCCGGTGACGGTGCGCCAGGGCGGCAGCCAACTGGTCGCCGACGCGATGGATTTCGATGAGACGACGCAGCAGGTCACGCTGCACGGCCATGTGCGGGGCATGCTGCTGCCGACCGACGTGAAGACAGCCAAATGAGCACAGCGCCACTGGTCTTCATCACCGGCGCGTCCAGCGGCATCGGCCAGGCGCTGGCCGCGCGCTATGCCGCGGCCGGTTGGCGGCTGGCATTGGTCGCGCGCCGCACTGAGTTGGTCGAGGCCTGGGCCCGCACGCAGGGCTGGGCGGACGATCGTTGGCGTGTCTATGCCGCTGACGTGCAAGTCATCGACAGCATCGTCGCGGCCGGCCAGCGTTGCATGGCCGAACAAGGCCTGCCGGATGTGGTGATTGCCAACGCCGGCATCAGCGTTGGTATCGACACCGCCGAGCGCGAGGACCTGGAGGTTTTGCGTGAGACGCTGGCCACCAACAACACCGGCTTGGCCGCAACCTTCCACCCGTTCCTGAAGGCGATGCGCGAGCAGCGCCGCGGCACGCTGGTCGGTATTGCCAGCGTCGCGGCGATCCGCGGCCTGCCGGGCCATGGCGCCTACTGCGCCAGCAAGGCCGGGGTGGTCGCTTATTGCGAAAGCCTGCGCGGTGAATGCCGCGGCACCGGGGTGCAGGTGGTCACGGTGGTGCCGGGTTATATCGCGACGCCGCTGACGGCGGGCAACCGATACCCGATGCCGTTCCTGATGCAGCCCGAGGTGTTTGCCGATCGTGCGTTTCGCGCGATCGAAGCGGGCACCAGCTACCGGGTGATTCCCTGGCAGATGGGGGTGGTCGCCAAACTGATGCGGCTGTTGCCGAACTGGTTGTTCGACCGCCTGCTCGCGGGTCGCGGCCGCAAGCAACGGAGGACATAGAAGCCCCCACGGCCCCTTCCGGGGCCTGCCCCCCGAGGGGGCTCGCGCAGCGGACCGGCAGAGCCGGATCCGCGCACGCCACTTAGAGTGGGCGGCGCTGCGCGCGCCCAAGAGGGAGAGTTACCCGTGCATCGCGAGGTGCACAAAACAAGAGGGCGCCGCGGTTTCCCGTTGCGCCCTCTTTGCTTGTTTGGGCGAACAGGCCTGAAGGCCTGTCGTCCCGTGATCAGCGATCAGTAACCGCCGCCGCCACCGCCACGGTTGCCACCGCGGCCGCCGCCACCACCGCCGTAGGGGCTGCGACCACCGCCGCCGCCACCACCGCCGTAACCGCCGCCACCACCACCGCCGTAGCCACCGCCGCCACCACCACCGTAGGGGCTGCGGCCACCGCCGCCGCCACCACCGCCGTAGCCGCCGCGGCCACCACCGCCGCCGCCGCCAAAGCCRCCCGGGCGCTCTTCACGCGGACGGGCTTCATTGACGACGATGGCGCGGCCCTCTAGGGGTTGGCCGTTCATGCCGTTGATGGCGGCTTGCGCCTCGGCATCCGAGCCCATTTCGACAAAGCCGAAGCCCTTCGAACGACCGGTGTCGCGGTCCATCATGACCTTGGCGGACGTGACAGTGCCGAATTCGCCAAACGCTTGTTGCAGGGACTCGTCACGCACGCTGTAAGCGAGGTTACCGACGTAAAGCTTGTTTCCCATGGGGAAAGCTCCTCAAACTCTCAAAACACAAAGACCATGTGGAGCTTCAACCCAGCGTGAACCCATCAAGCGAAGGTGCCGCGTCCATACACAGCAAACTAGGGCGACGAAAGGCAAGTCACCCCAAAACCATTATGAGACTATTTCCACAGCCGCGGCAAAGCGCGGCCGGCGAAAGTGTCGTATTTCCGCGCCGTGATACCGGTCCTTGGGCACTCGTTTTCCCTGCACGGTGCGCTGGCGGCACACCACAATTGGGCATGGACCTGCTGAAACCCCTGATCGCGTTGCTGGCGATCGTCAACCCCATTGGCGTGGTGCCCTTTTTCCTGCACTTCACGCAGAACTTTTCGCCCGAACAGCGCCGCCACACGATGCGCGTCAGCGCGACGGCGGCTTTCCTCGTGGTCTCGATCAGCGGCCTGGCTGGGCTGAAGATCATCGAGTTCTTCGGCATCACGATCGCCAGCTTCCAGGTCGGCGGCGGGTTGCTGCTGCTGATGTCGGCGATCCACATGCTGAATGCCCAGCAGGCCGAGAGCCGGCCCGACGACGTGCACCAGGGCCAGGAGAAAGCCGACGCCGGCTCGTCGATCGCGGTCGTGCCGCTGACCATCCCGCTGCTGACCGGCCCGGCGACGATCTCGACGATGGTGATCTACGCCGAGAAGACCAAGACCTTCTGGGAGCACGCGGTGCTGGTCGGTTATGGCGTGGTGATCGGTCTGGCTGCTTACCTCGCGTTCATGGCCTCGGGCCGCATCGCGCGGGCGCTCGGGCAGACCGGCATCAACGTGATGACACGGTTGATGGGCCTGATCCTGGCCGCGATGGCGGTCGAGCTGCTGGCCGACGGGTTGACCAAGCTGTTCCCGGTGCTGGCCTCGCCGTTCGCGCCCATCGCTCCTGTCTCGCCGTGAGTCCGGCCGGGGCGCCGCGCATCCTGCTGCTGGAAGACGACCCGGCGATCGCCGGCACGGTGGCCTTTGCCTTCGAGCGCGAAGGCTGGCGAGTCGAGCAGCTCTTGCTGGTGCGCGAGGCCGAGCGCTCGGCTCGCGCCGCGCCACCGGCGTTGGCGGTGCTCGACGTCGGTTTGCCCGACGGCAACGGTCTCGCGTTGTGCCGCCAATGGCGCGCCGACGGTGATGCCCGCCTGCGCACCTTGCCGGTGCTGATGCTGACCGCGCAGGGCGAAGAGATCGACCGCGTGCTGGGCCTCGAAGCCGGTGCCGACGACTATCTCGCGAAGCCTTTCAGCCCACGCGAGCTGGTGGCGCGGGTGCGTGCCCTGCTGCGCCGCTCGGCCTGGTCGCCGCCCGCCGTCGAGGCGCCGTTGATCGAGGTCGACGAAGCCGGCCAGCGCGCACTGCTGGCCGGACAGCCGCTGGACCTGACGCGACTGGAGCTGAAGCTGCTGCAGGCGCTGTCGCGCGCCGGTGGCCGCGTCAAGAGCCGCGAAGCGTTGCTCGTCGAAGTCTGGGGGCCGGACTGCGAGGCCAACGACCGCACCGTCGACACCCACGTGAAGACGCTGCGCGCCAAGCTGCGCGAGCGCCGGCCCGACTTGGACCCGATCGTGACGCACCGCGGTCTGGGCTACGCGCTGGTGCTGCCGCCCGCCCCTGCGTCGCGCTGACCGCTGGCGATGCACCTCGGCCTGCGCCTGTTCTTCGGCTTCCTGGTCATCACCGGGCTGGCCGCTTTCTTCGTGATGCGGGTCTTCGTGGCCGAGGTCAAGCCCAGCGTGCGCGAGGTGATGGAAGACATCCTCGTCGACACCGCCAACCTGYTGGCCGAAGACGCTGCCGATGACCTGGCCGCGATGCCAGCCGGCGGCGACCTGCGCGGCAGCCGTTTCGCCCAGGTGGTGCAGGCCTACGCCGGCCGCCCGGTCGATGCGCAGATCTGGGGCCTGGACAAGCGCCGGCTGGACCTGCGCATCTACGTGACCGATGCAAAGGGCCGCGTGGTGCTGGACGCGGGTGCCGAGCAACCCAGCAGCGGCGGCAATGGGGCCGACAGAGCCCTGGGCCAGGACTATTCGCGCTGGCGCGACGTGGCACTGACGCTGCGTGGCGAGTACGGCGCTCGGGCGACCCGCGAGGTGAAGACCGACGAGCGCAGCTCGGTGATGTACGTCGCTGCGCCGGTGCGCAGCCGCGACGGGCGCGTGCTTGGTGTGCTGACGGTGGCCAAGGCGCAGTCGACCGTGGCACCGTTTGTCGATCGGGCCGAGCACAAGATCCTGACCGCCGGGGCCTGGCTGCTCGGCCTGTCGCTGCTGATCGGTGTGGCGGTCACGCTGTGGGCCGTGCACTCGGTACGCCGCTTGCGCCGCTATGCGCAGCAGGCGGGCGAAGATGGAGTGCCCGGCGTGCGCGCGGCGCAGCCCCCTGCCCTGCCGGGCGAACTGGGTGAGCTGGCGCGGGCGATGGGCGCGATGCGCGAACGGCTCGACGGGCGGGCCCAGCGCGAGCAGTTCGTGCGTGCGCTGACGCACGAGCTGAAAGGCCCACTGTCGGCGATCCGCGGCGCGGCCGAGTTGCTTGAGGACTCGTCGCTCAGCACGGCCGACCGTGCGCGCTTCAACGCCCAGGTCGGCGAACAGGCCGAGCGCTTGCGCGAGCTGGTCGACCGGCTGCTGGAGCTGTCGAAACTCGAAAGTGCGGCCGAGCCGCCGCGGCGCGAGCCGGTGGCACTCGCGGCCCTGACCAAAAGGGTGCTGGCCGATCATGCAGCCACCATGCAGCAGCGCGGCTTGGCGATGCAATGGCGACAGCGTGACGAGGCGGCCGCGGTCGAAGGCGACCCCGTGCAACTTTCACTCGCGCTGTCGAACCTGCTGGCCAATGCGATCGACTTCGCTCCGGCCGGCTCGGTGCTCGAACTGTCCATCGATACGTCCGAAGGCCGAGTCCGCTGGGCCCTCCGCGACCACGGCCCCGGCGTGCCCGACTACGCGCTGCCGCACCTGGGCGAGCGCTTCTACGCCACCGCCCGCCCGGGCAGCGCGCGCAAGGGCAGCGGCTTAGGTTTGGCGATCGTGCGCCAGGTGGCTGCGCTGCATGGCGGGGCGTTGGCCATCACGCCGGCGTCGCCCGGCCTGCAGGTCGAACTGATGCTGCCGGCCATCGCCGCGCCCTGAAGACTTCACCGCCACTTCACACAGCCCTTCATCGCTTCACCTCTGCGCGCGACGCTCTCGGGCATCGCAAACCGCCTGGAGGAGGCATGCAAATGAAGAACTCGTTGTGGAGCAAGGTGCTGGCGATCGGCGCCGTGGTGGGGCTGCTGACGCTGGTGTTGGCGCGCATCGGTTTCCTGGTCGACGAGCGGCGTGGCCGCCAGCAGGAAGCGATCCAGGGCGTGCAACAGTCGCAGGCTGGCGCGCAGTCGGTGCTGGGGCCCTGGCTCTACCGCGAATGCGTCGAGGAATGGGAGGTGAAGCTGGGTGATGGCAAGGACCGCCATGTCCACACCGAAAGGCGCGAGTTCCGCCTGGAGCTCGCGGCGAGCAAGCTCAGCGTGGCCAGCCAGGCCCAGGCCGAGCAGCGCTACCGTGGCTTGTTCAAGGTCAATGGCTACCTGAGCCATCTGGCCCTGGATGCGCAGTGGCCCAGTCTCGCGGCGCTGGTGCCGACACCGAAGTCGGCCGACACGCGCTTGCGCTGCGAGCCCGTGACGCTGATGGTGGCCTTGTCGGACACGCGCGGCGTGCAACGCGCCGAGTTGAAGATCAACGACATGGACTTGGCCGTCAATGCTGGCACCAATCACCCCACTTATGGGCGAGGCATGCACGCCACTTTGCCGGACGCCCAGTTGGCCGGAGCGGTCCATGCCCGCCTGACGCTGGACCTCCGCGGCACGAGCCGGCTTGAGCTCGTGCCGGCCGCAGCCCAGACCGAATGGGACCTGCGCTCGGACTGGCCGCACCCCTCGTTTGGCGGGCGCTTCCTGCCGGTTCAGCGAGACGTGACGAATGAGGGCTTCCACGCCGTGTGGCGCGTGAGCGAGCTCTCCAGCAGCGCTGCGCGCGATGTGGCGCAAGGTGGCCTGCTCTGCCCGGCGGACGCCGCTGGCGGCCCGGCGATGGGCGGGGTCAATTACCAGGACGGCGCGGGCAGCGACGAGGTGGTGGCGGCCGCGCGCGACGCGCGTTGCCTGGACACGCTGGCCGTTTCCTTCATCGACCCGATCAACCCCTATGTGCTCGCGGACCGGGCGGTGAAATACGGCCTGCTGTTCGTCGCGCTGACCTTCGTCGCGGTGGCGTTGACCGAGGTGCTAGGTCGCACCCGGGTGCGCCGCGTGCACCCGGTTCAGTACGCGCTGGTCGGCTTGGCGCTGAGCCTGTTCTTCATGCTGCTGCTGGCCTTGTCCGAGCACCTGCTCTTCGAGATCGCCTATGCCGCCGCCAGCCTGGCCTGTGCCGGTGTGCTGGGTGTCTACGGGGCGCACATGCTCGGCGGCTGGCGCGCTGGGGCGGCCTTCGGTGGCGCGCTCGGTGGGCTCTACGGCCTGATGTACGTGCTGCTGACGCGTGAGCAGACCGCGCTGGTGGTCGGCACGATCGGCCTGTTCGCCGCGGTGGCGGCCGTGATGCTGCTGACCCGCAAGCTCGACTGGTACCGGTTGTTCGACGACCTGTCGGCGCCGCGTGCGCGCACCGAGTGAGCGCGGCGATGCGAACGACCCGCGGGGTTCTGCTCATCACGTCAGGTTTGATGCTCGTGGTCTACCTGGCCTGCAAGCTCTTCCAATGGCAGTGGTACCTGGGCGCGTTGCCGGTGCAGATCGAGGTCGACGGTGTCGTGTCGATTGCCGACTCAGGAGGCATTCGTGAAGGTTGCGGCGCCGCGGTCTTCGCGCTGTCGAGGGGCACGCTCGATCGCCTGCAGGACGAGGGCATCGCGGCGTTGGCGGACGCCCGTCAGGGGCGTGAGCGCACCGGGGCGTACACCGCCTTCGGTGCGTGGCGCGAGACACCGTCGACCGGCCGCGAAGGTGAGGCGGACCTGCACCTGAGCGGCATGGACTGCGGCGGGCTGGACGAAGCGCTGCAGCAGCGAGTCTTCGGGGCGCTGGCGCAACCGGGGTCCTACTACGCGTCTGCATCGGAATCGAGCCTGATCGTGATTCCGTCGCTGCAGATCGTCGTGTTCTCGTTCTTCGGCTAGTTGCAGCCAGCGGCGCACCGGCGCCGCGGATGCGAGATAGTCCGGGCGATGAGCAACACGCCCACCTACGACCACATCATCGTCGGCGCCGGCACAGCCGGCTGCCTGCTGGCCAACCGGCTGTCGGCGGACCCGAAGCGGCGCGTGCTGCTGATCGAAGCCGGCGGCGCCGACGACTACCTGTGGATCCACATTCCCGTGGGTTACCTCTACTGCATCGGCAACCCGCGCACCGATTGGCTCTACCAGACCGATGCCGACCCGGGCCTGAACGGCCGCCGGCTGCGCTACCCGCGCGGCAAGGTGCTGGGCGGCTGCTCCAGCATCAACGGGATGATCTACATGCGGGGCCAGGCGCGCGACTACGACGGCTGGGCCGCCGAGGTCGGCGACGCCAACTGGCGCTGGGAGCACTGCCTGCCGTTCTTCAAGCAGCACGAAGACCACTGGAAAGGCGCTGACGCGTTGCACAGCGCACCGGGCTTCGACGCCAAGGGCAAGCGCGCCGGCGGCGAGTGGCGGGTCGAGCGGCAACGCTTGCGCTGGGACGTGCTGGACGCGTTCGCGCAAGCCGCGCAGCAGGCCGGCATCCCGGCCACCACCGACTTCAACCGTGGCGACAACGAAGGCGTCGGCTACTTCGAGGTCAACCAGCGCGGCGGCGTGCGCTGGAATGCCGCGAAAGCCTTTCTCCGCCCGGTGATGCACCGCGAGAACCTGCAGGTCTGGACCGGTGCAACCGTCAGCCGCCTGCTGTTCGAGCCCGACGCCGACGGACGGCTGCGTGCCAACGGCGTCGAAGTGCTGCCGGTCGGTGGCGGCGCGCCGCTGCAGGCGCATTGCCGCGGAGAGATGGTGCTGGCCGCCGGCGCGATCGGCACGCCGCAGATCCTGCAGCTGTCGGGCATCGGCACGGCCGAATGGCTGCAGCCGCTGGGCATCACGCCGCGGTTGGAGTTGCCCGGTGTCGGCGCCAACCTGCAAGACCATCTGCAGATCCGCGCGGTGTTCGCGGTCGACGGCGTCAAGACGCTGAACACGCTGGCCGCCAACTGGTGGGGCAAGGCGATGATCGGGCTGGAGTACCTGGCCAAGCGCAGTGGGCCGATGAGCATGGCGCCGTCGCAGCTGGGCGCCTTCACGCGGTCCGACCCGTCGCGCGCCCACGCGAACCTCGAATACCACGTGCAACCGCTGTCGCTCGACGCCTTCGGCGAGCCGCTGCACGGTTTCAACGCCTTCACCGCGAGTGTGTGCAACCTGAACCCCGAGGCGCGGGGCCGGGTACGCATCACGTCGCCGCGGCCCGAAGATGCGCCGTCGATCCTGGCCAATTACCTGTCGACGCCGGGCGACCGCCAGGTGGCCGCCGATTCTTTGCGCCTGACCCGCCGCATCGCGGCGATGCCGGCGCTGGCGCGTTACCAGCCGCGCGAGGTCAAGCCGGGCATTGAGTTCCAGACCGACGACGAACTGGCTCGGCTGGCGGGCGACATCGGCACCACGATCTTCCACCCGGTCGGCACCGCGAAGATGGGGCGCGACGACGACCCGGCGGCGGTGGTCGATGCGCGGCTGAGGCTACGCGGCGTGCAGGGCTTGCGCATCGCCGATGCCAGCGTGATGCCGACCATCACCAGCGGCAACACCAATGCGCCGACGCTGATGATTGCCGAACGCGCCGCCGCGTGGATGCTGGCGGCCCCGCCGGGCGAAGCGGCCTGATCGGCTCACGGGGTAAGACCCGATGGGCGTCCGCCAGGCGCACCCTTACAGTGCGCCCACTTTCGGCCTTCTGCCCTTCGCGGGTGCATGGCTGAAGGGGGTCCGAGGAGACAAGTCCGGGCCAAAAATAGAACTCGTTCAGAGGCCCCTGCGAGCCACACGCTGGCCGCCAGAGTGACCATGTGAGAATGCAAGGGCGCCAGCCAACCGCTGGCGCCCTTTGCTTTTGTTGGCCCCCTAGGCCCCGGCAAAGCCGGGTCCGTCCCCCCAAGGGGGAGCGGCGACCTAGGGGCGGCCCGTCGGTCGCCCTTGCCCCCCCCGCTTCGTTCACCGTTCTAAACGGGTGACGTCAGCGGTTGTGCCCGGCCCTGTTTACGTCCATCGATGACCGACCTCGTTGTTGTTGCCGTTGCTTCGCTGTTCGCGGGCCTGATCGACGCCATCGTTGGCGGTGGTGGCCTGATCCTCGTGCCGGCGCTGTTCGCCACTTATCCGGGCGCGGTGCCGGCGACGCTGTTGGGCACGAACAAGGGCGGGGCGATCTGGGGCACGGGGTGGGCGGCGGTGCAGTTCACCCGCCGTGTTTCGCTGCGTGCCCAGACGATGGCGCCGGCGATGCTGGCCGCGCTGATCGGCAGCTTTGCTGGGGCGTGGGCGGTGACGGTGGTCGATGCGAGCGTGATGCGGCGCGCGCTGCCGCTGGTGCTGCTGGCGATCCTGGCCTACACGCTGGCGCGCAAGGATCTCGGCCGGCACCACGCGCCACGCTATGCCGAAGCCCATGAAGCACTGGTGGCGTCGCTGATCGGGCTGACGATCGGCTTCTACGACGGCTTCTTCGGCCCCGGTACCGGCAGCTTCTTCGTCTTTCTCTTCGTGCGCGTGCTGGGCTTTGACTTCCTGCACGCCTCGGCCTCGGCCAAGCTGCTGAACACCGCCACCAACCTGGCCGCGCTGGTGCTGTTCACCTGGAAGGGCCATGTCTGGTGGCAGGTGGCGGGGGTGTTGGCGGTGGCCAACGTCGCCGGCAGCTTGATCGGCACTCGGCTGGCGCTCAAACACGGCGCGGGCTTCGTGCGCGGCGTGTTCATCGCCGTGGTCGGTGCGCTGATCCTGAAGACGGGCTACGACGCGTTCCTGCGCTGAAGGCCGGCGCCCGGCGCCGGGCATTCCGCACGGTGATGCGCTCGCGTCGCCGGCGCGACACGCCTGGTGAGGGTTCGCGCCGATGCCGTGTGGGGGTGGGGTGGCTACCCTTTCCCGCCAAGCCCACTATTGCCCCTTCGAGCGCTCATGACCGCCATCGACACGTCCTTCGGCCTGCCCATTCCGCCATCCGCCCTGGCGCTGCAGCGCCTGTACCACTGGGAGCGCACGACGCCGAACCGCATCGCCTACACCCAGCCGATGGGCGGTGGCGTGATCAAGGACCTGACCTGGAAAGAGGTGATGGACCAGGCCCGCCTGCTGGCCGGGTACCTACAGGCTCAGGGTTATGCGCCGGGCTCGAAGATCGCGCTGCTGTCGAAGAACACGGCCTGGTGGCTGATCTGCGATTTCGCCATCTGGATGGCTGGCTACGTCTCGGTGCCGCTGTACCCCACGCTGGCCGCCGAGACGATCCGCCAGATCCTCGAGCACAGCGAATCCAAGCTGTTGTTTGTCGGCAAGCTCGATGGTTTCGAGGGCATGAAACCCGGCATCCCGACCGGCCTGCCCTGCGTGGCGCTGCCGCTGGCGCCACCGAACAACTACCCCAAGTGGGACGACGTGCTGGCCAAGGCCAAGCCGCTGCAAGGTGAGCCGGTGCGTCCGGCCGATGAACTGGCGACGATCATGTACACCTCGGGCACCACCGGCATGCCCAAGGGCGTGATGCACAGCTTCGGCACCTTCGCCTGGTCGATCCAGTCGGGCCTGGACCGGGTCAAGGACATCGACGAGAACGCGCGGATGCTGAGCTACCTGCCGCTGTCACACGTGGCCGAGCGCACGCTGGTCGAGCATGGCCAGCTGGCGACCGGCATGCGGGTCTACTTCGCCGAAAGCCTGGACACCTTCACCGCCGATCTGCAGCGCGCACGGCCGACGGTGTTCTTCTCGGTGCCGCGGCTGTGGGTCAAGTTCCAGCAGGGCGTGCACGCCAAGATGCCACCGGCCAAGCTGGCGCGGCTGCTGAAGATCCCGATCCTCGGCGGCATCGTGCGCAAAAAGGTGCTCGGCGCGTTGGGGCTCGACCAGTGCAYGCTGGCCGCCGGTGGCGCGGCGCCGATGCCGCCCGACCTGCTGCGCTGGTACGAGCGCCTGGGCCTGCCGATCCTCGAGGTCTACGGCATGACCGAGAACTGCGGCGTCAGCCACGCCACGCTGCCTGGCGTGCAGCGCCCGGGCACGGTCGGCATGCCCTACCGCGGCGTGCAAAGCCGCATCGACCCGGCCAACGGCGAGATCCAGGTCAAGCACCCCGGCACGATGCTGGGCTACTACAAGGAACCCGAGCTGACGCGCGACAGCCTGACCGCCGATGGCTGGCTGCACACAGGCGACAAGGGCCAGCTCGACGGTGAAGGCAACCTGCGCATCACCGGCCGCGTGAAGGACCTGTTCAAGACCAGCAAGGGCAAGTACGTGGCACCGGCGCCGATCGAAGACCGGCTGGTGATGCACGCGTCGGTCGAGGCTTGTTGTGTGACCGGCGCCAACCTCGGCCAGCCGCTGGGCATCGTGATGCTGAACCCTGACGCCGCCAAGGCAGCCGCCAATGGGGGCCGACCGGCGATCGAGGCGTCGCTGACCGAGCATCTCAAGAGCATCAATGCGGTGCTGGACCCGCACGAGCAGCTCGACTGCATCGTCGTCGTGGTCGAGCCGTGGACGGTCGACAACGGCGTCATCACGCCGACCTTCAAGGTCAAGCGCAACCGCATCGAAGAGCTGTACGCGCCGAACTACGAGCGCTGGGTCGGCAGCCGCAAGCCGGTGCTGTGGGCCTAGCAGGCCGCAGGCCTGCTGGCCCTTCGGGCGAATGTTGGGCTCCCCCGAGCCCCCTCCGAGCGGGGGCTCCAGCGTGTTGAACAAGCCGGCCTGATGGCCGGCGGCTCAACATCCGCGGCAGGTTTGCTCAACCGGCCTTCACCTTCAAGCGCCACGCATGCAGCAGCGGCTCGGTGTAGCCGCTGGGCTGCTCGACGCCCTTGAACACCAGGTCGCACGCGGCTTGGAAGGCCATCGACTCGTCGAAGCGGCCAGCCATCGGCTGATAGGCCGCGTCGCCGGCGTTCTGCTTATCCACCACCTTGGCCATGCGCTTGAGCGTGTTGCGCACCTGTGCCTTGCCGACCACGCCATGCAGCAGCCAGTTGGCCATGTGCTGGCTCGAGATGCGCAGCGTCGCGCGGTCTTCCATCAGGCCGATGTTGTGGATGTCGGGCACCTTCGAGCAGCCAACGCCCTGGTCGACCCAGCGCACCACGTAGCCGAGGATGCCCTGCGCGTTGTTGTCCAGCTCCTGCTGCTTCTCGGCGTCGCTCCACTGCGGCGCGGCGACCACCGGGATGCTGAGCAGGCCCTTGAGGATCTCTTCGCGCACGTCGTCGCGGGTCGACTTCTTGTCGGCCTTCTCAAGGTCCTTCTGCACCTGCGCCACATCGACCTGGTGGTAGTGCAGCGCATGCAGCGTCGCGGCCGTCGGGCTGGGCACCCAGGCGGTGTTGGCGCCGGCCCTCGGGTGGCCGATCTTCTGCTGCAGCATCGCGGCCATCAGGTCTGGCATCGCCCACATGCCCTTGCCGATCTGTGCGCGGCCGCGCAGGCCGCACTGCAGTCCCACCAGCACGTTGCTGCGCTCGTAGGCGGCGATCCAGGCGCTGGTCTTCATGTCACCCTTGCGGAGCATCGGGCCGGCCTGCATCGCGGTGTGCATCTCGTCGCCAGTGCGGTCGAGGAAGCCGGTGTTGATGAAGGCCACGCGTGATTTCGCCGCGGCGATGCAGGCCTTCAGGTTGACCGACGTGCGCCGCTCCTCGTCCATGATGCCCAGCTTGACGGTGTGCTTGGGCAGGCCCAGCAGCTTCTCGACGCGGCCGAAGAGTTCATCGGCGAAGGCGACCTCGGCCGGGCCGTGCATCTTCGGCTTGACGATGTAGACGCTGCCGGTGCGCGAGTTGCGCAGGCCCGAACCGTCCACAAGTGCACCGCGGCCTTGCAGGTCGTGCAGCGCGATCGTCGTTGTGACCACCGCGTCCAGGATGCCTTCGGGGATCTCGCGACCCTCGGCGCCCCAGAGGATCGCCGGGTTGGTCATCAGGTGGCCGACGTTGCGCACGAACAGCAACGAGCGCCCGTGCAGCGTCACCGTCTCACCATTCGGGCCGGTGTAGACGCGGTCGGCGTTCAGGCCGCGCGTCATCGTCTGGCCGCCCTTGCTGAAGGTCTCCGTCAGCGTGCCCTTCAGGATGCCCAGCCAGTTGCCGTACGCCTGCACCTTGTCGGCCGCATCGACCACCGCCACTGAGTCTTCCAGGTCAAGGATGGTCGACAGCGCCGACTCGATCACCAGGTCGCTGACACCGGCCGCGTCCGCGGCGCCGATGGGCGTCGATCGGTCGATGCGGATGTCCAGGTGCAGGCCGTTGTGCTGCAGCAGCACGGCAGATGGTGCCGCCGCATCACCCTGGTAGCCAACGAAATGCTTGGCCTTCTTCAGCTCAGTCGTCGTGCCGTTTTTCAGCGTGACGACCAGTGCGCCACCCTCGACGCGGTAGCCGGTCGAATCGACGTGCGAACCGCCGGCCAGCGGCGCGGTGCGGTCCAGCACATAACGCGCGTATTCAATGACCTTGGCACCGCGGACCGGGTTGTAGCCGCGGCCCTTCTCGGCGCCATCGGTCTCGGGCAGTACATCGGTGCCGTACAGCGCGTCGTACAGCGAGCCCCAGCGGGCGTTCGCAGCGTTAAGCGCGTAGCGCGCATTGGTGATTGGCACCACCAGCTGCGGGCCAGCTTGCGTGGCCAGCTCAGCGTCGACGTTCTTGGTCTTGACCTTCACGTCGCCCGGATCGGCGACCAGGTAGCCGATCTTCTGCAGGTGCTTGCGGTAGGCCTTCATCTTGGCCTTCTTGTCGAGCGGACCGGGGTTGGCGCGGTGCCATTCGTCCATCGCCACTTGCAGGCGGTCGCGTTCGGCCAGCAGCGCGGCGTTCTGCGGCGCCAGTTCGTGCACGATTCGGTCGAAGCCGGCCCAGAAGTCACCCGCGTCGACACCGGTGCCAGGCAGCACCTGCTCGTCGATGAAAGTCTTCAGCTCGGTCGCGACCTGYAGGCCGTGGATCGTGGTGCGGTTGGTCATCGTCAATGCCTTGTTATGTTGGAGGAGAGGTCAGGAAGGAAAGAAGTCGAGCACGTCGCGCAGGCTGCGGCCAGTGCGTGTCGGCTCGGCGCCCAGGCGTTCGAGCGGCAAGCCGGCGCGATTGACCCACAGCGTCGTGAAGCCATACCAGGTGGCACCGATCGCGTCCCAGCCGTTGCTGGAAACGAACAGGATCTCGCGCGCCGGCAGCTTCAAGGCTGCAGGGCCGATCGCGTAGGCGGCCGGGTCGGTCTTGAAGCGCTGGGTTTCGTGCACGCTCAGCACCGGGTCGAGCAGGTCGGCCATGCCGGCGCTCTTGACCGCGCTGGCCAGCATCTCGGGGTCGCCATTGGACAGGATGCCGGCGCGGATGCCGCGTTGCTTCAGCGCTGCCAGCACGGTGTGGTTTTCGGGGAAGGCCGACAGGTGGCGGTATTCGTTCAGCAGGCGCTGCTCGGCTTCGGCGTTCAGGGCCAGGCCCAGGCGTTCGGCCGAGAACTGCAGTGCCGCGCGGGTCAGCGTCCAGAACGGCTGGTAGCGGCCGCTCATCGAGGTGAGCCGCGAGTATTCGATCTGCTTGTCGCGCCACGCTTGCGCCAGCCGCTCTCCCGCGCCGGGGAAGAGCTGCTCGGCAGCGAGCCCGACGCTGTAGACGTCGAACAAGGTGCCATAGGCGTCGAACAGCACCGCGCGGGGCGCGGGGGTGGTTTTGTCCATGGGTGGGAATTTATTCGATACCCGGTTCGCCATTACCAACGCAAAATGCGATGGATTTGTGACTTGGACGCACAGATCGGCCACCGTACCATCACGCCGTGGACCGTTTGAAGCAGATCGAGACCTTCGTCGCCGTGGCGACCAAGGGCAGCCTGACGGCCGCGGCGCTGGCAGAAGGTGTTGCGCCGGCGGTCATCGGCCGGCGCATGGACGCACTCGAAGAGCGGCTGGGTGTGAAGCTGCTGCAGCGCACGACGCGACGCATCAGCCTGACCCACGAGGGCAGTGCCTTCCTCGAAAACTGCCAGCGGCTGATCACCGACTTCAACAACGCCGAGGCCAGCGTCTCGGCCGGTGGCGTCAAGGCCAGTGGCCACCTGCGCGTCACTGGCCCGGCTGGCTTTGGCCGCCGCCACCTGGCCCCGCTGGTGCCCGCGTTCCTGTCGCGCCACCCCGATGTGAGCCTGTCGCTGAACCTGTCTGACCGGGTCGTCGACTTGGTCAACGAGGGCTACGACTGCGCGGTGCGGGTCGGCGACTTGCCCGACTCTAGCCTGGTCAGCGTGCGGCTGGCCGACAACCGGCGGATGTGCGTGGCGGCGCCTGCTTACCTGCAGCGCGCCGGCACACCCGAGCATCCGAACGAACTGGCACGGCACCAGTGCCTGACGCTCAGTTCTGAGGCGAGCCAGTCACGCGGCTGGGCGTTCTTGGTCGCTGGCGAGGTAACCCACCTCCGCCCAGGCGGAAGGCTCGACTGCAGCGATGGCCAGGTGCTGCACGAGTGGTGCCGTGAAGGGCTGGGCATCGCCTGGCGCAGCACCTGGGAGGTGCAGGCCGACATCGCCAGCGGCCGGCTGGTCAGCGTGCTGGACGATTTCGCCGCGCCGCCGAACGGCATCTACACCGTTTTCCCCAGCGCTCGCCACCTGCCTTTGCGGGTGCGGCTGTGGATCGACTTCCTCAAGCACAGCTACGGCGACGCCGGTTACTGGGCCCGCGCGGCCTGAGCTCCCACCGGCGCTGTAAGGCGCCTGCCCCGTCCGGCGACTAGGGTTCACCCTCGGATGCCTAGCACGTCTTTCGGGTAATCCCGAAGTTTTATTGTTCGCGATTCGTTAACACGCAATAAACGCCATGGGCATTTATTGCCTGGGCAACCATCTCTACAGTTGCATCCATCGATGAGCCGCAACCGTATAACGACTCACCGAGGCTGGACAAGACGGAGCGCGACAGTAGGTGCTCACCGCCATGCCCGGACAAGTTTTTATGAACGTTTCACTCAAAGGATGACCATCATGTTCGCCAAGCAAGCCCAAATCGCCGTCGCTGCCCTCGCTTTCGCCATTGCCGGCAGCGCCTTCGCCGCCGAACCGCAGCGCAACGTGTTCGACACCGAAACCAATCTGCGCGCCCCGGCCGCCGAAGCGAAGCTGACGCGTGAGCAAGTGCGCGCCGAGTTCCTGGCCGCCCGCGCCAACGGCGAAGTCAACGTCTTCGACAACGAGACCGTCGCTTACGTCAAGCCGGCCGTCCGCGCCGACCAGACCCGCCTGGCCCAAGCCAAGGCCAAGTAAACCTCTTGCGGAGGCGGCGGCCTCACCCCCACCGCCGCTCCTGCCGCCAGACGTTTCAAAGAATCGATACACGCCGATACCGGGCTGAAAGGACGCGCCACGAGCGCTCCAGCACGATGAGGCCCTGTCTCACCAAGACCCTGAAGGACACCACCATGTTTGCCAAGCAAGCCCAATTCGCCCTCGCCGCCGTGGCCCTGTCGCTCGCCAGCGGTGCGTTCGCCCAGTCGGCGCAGCGCAATGTTTTTGACACCGAAACCGACCTGCGCATGCCCGCCGCCGCATCGGCCAATGGCGTGACCCGCGAAGCAGTGCAAGCCGAGTACGTCGCCAAGCGTGATGCCAAGGGCATCTCGAGCTTCAACCCTGAGGCTTACTACTTCGCCCAGAACAACGATTCGGGCCCCGCGATCATGGCGCTGTTCTCGAGCAAGAAGACGCAGACCGCGTCGGCCTCGGGCCTGACCCGCGAAGAAGTGCGTGCCGAAGTGCTGGCCGCCCGCGCCAACGGTGAAATGAATCCGTTCGACACCGAAACCTACCAGCGCCTGCCGCAAAACGTGCGCCAGCCGGCGCCGACCGCGCTGGCCCAACGCTGAGCTACACGGTAGCTAACTCGGCCGGGCCCCAGGCGGCCCAGATAGGCTGAGCGCCCAAGCAAAAAGGGCGGGGAAAACTCCCCGCCCTTTCGCATTCCCCGACCCCTCTGCAATTCGCCACTCGACTTTATGCAAGCCGGTGGCGGCTGCCACCCACAAAAGGTTGATGCGCAGCCGATCAAACGCAGGGGTTTGTGCGAAGCCTCACGGATGCGCAGCCATCACCTCGGCCACCGAGGCCGTCAGGCGCTGGCCATAGTCCAGGTGCAGGAACTCGTTCGGGCCATGGGCGTTGCTCTTGGGCCCGAGCACACCGCAGACCATCATCTGGGCCTGCGGGAAGCCCTGCTGCAGCAGGTTCATCAGCGGGATCGTGCCGCCCTGGCCGATGTAGCCAAGCGGCTCGCCGAAATGCGTGCGTGACGCTGCGTCGAGCGCCGTTTCCAACCAAGGATTGGTGGCCGGTGCGTTCCAACCGGTGGCGCCCCAGTCGCCAGCGCGGCCGTCTGGTTGGAAGGTGACCTTGGCGTTGTAGGGTGCGTTGTCCTCAAGCAGCGTCTTCAGCGCGACGGCCGCCTCATGGCCCGGCACCAGCGGCGGCAGCCGCAGGCTCAGCTTGAACGCGGTGTAGGGACGCAGCACATTGCCAGCGTTCGACAACGGCGGCATGCCGTCGACCCCGGTGATCGACAGCGTCGGTCGCCAGGTGCGGTTCAGCAGTGCCTCGACCGGGTCGGTGGTGGTCGGCAATGCAGCGCCGCCGTCGGCGCCGCAGGCCCAGGGGTAGCGCTTCCAGACCTCGTCGCCCAGGGTTTCAGCCGTCTTGCGGGCCTGAGCGACCCGCTCGGCCGGGATCGCGCAGTGAAAGGCACCGGGCAGCAAATTGCCGGTCTTCGAGTCTTCCAGCCTGTCCAGCACCTGACGCAGGATGCGGAAGCTCGACGGCACCAGGCCACTGGCGTCGCCCGAGTGGATGCCTTCGGTCAGGATCTCGACCTTCAGCGTGCCGGTGATGTTGCCGCGCAGGCTGCTGGTCAGCCACAGCTGGTCGTAGTTGCCGGCGCCCGAGTCCAGGCAGACGACGAGGCTGACGTCGCCGAGGCGTTCTCTCAGCTTGTCGAGGTAGTACGGCAGATCGAACGAGCCGGATTCTTCGCAGCTCTCGATCAGGCCGACGATGCGCGGGTGCGGGATGTTCTGCGCCTTCAGTGCCTCGATCGCGCTGACCGCGGCATAGATGGCGTAACCGTCGTCGGCGCCGCCACGGCCATAGAGCTTGCCGTTCTCGATTTTCGGCGTCCACGGGCCCAAGTCAGAGCGCCAGCCGCTGAACTCGGGCTGCTTGTCCAGGTGGCCGTACATCAGCGCAGTTTGGGTGCTGCCAGCGCGGGTCGATTCGACCTCGAAGAAGATCACCGGCGTCTTGCCCTCGGCGCGGATGACCTCCAGCGTCAGGCCAGGCACCTTGCGGCTTTCGACCCAGGCGGCGGCGTCGCGCACGACCTTGTCGATCAGCCCATGGGCTTGCCATTCGGGGTCGAACAGCGGGCTCTTGGCCGGCACCGCAATGTAGTCGGTCAGCTGCGGCACGATGCGTTCGCGCCAGGCGGCATCGACGAAGCGGCCGAGTGCGGCCGAGTCCAGCGAAGGGAGTTTGTCGGGGGCGTTCATGGTGTGAACCTCGGAATGACGACGGTGGCCGAAACGATTGGCTGGTAGGCCGAGCCCGTGATTGTGCGCCGCCGGCGCGAGCCCCTGCCACTGTGGCCTATTCGGCGCGGGCCTGGAAATCGCGCCAGGTCAGGCCAGCGGGCGGCGGCACGCACTGGAACGGCGGCGGTAACACGGCCATCTTCTCGGGGTCGTTGCAGACTTCGAAGAACTCAGCCGAGGCGGGGTTGCGGAACTCGCGCAGCCGCGCGGCCAGGTAGCTGGCCTTGTCGCGATTGCCCGACTCGGCCAGCGCCTGGGCCCAGGCCAGCATCAACCGAGTGTCCAGCAGCGAATGGGTCGTGGTGCCGAAGGCGGCCATGGCAGCCGACGGCGGGTTGGTGGTTGTGGCCGCAGCGTAGTCGGCGTGGTGCGAGAAGAAGATGCTGCCTTGGCCCCGCTCGATGCGTTCGGACAGCGGGCCGGCGTCATCGGTGGGCGCGTAGATCGCAACGACCTTCCAATAGTCGTACAGGGCGTAGAGGCTGCCGACGATCATCAAGACACCGGCCAAGCGCAGGAAGAGCGGTGCTCCGAAGCGTGGCGCGGGCATCGCATGCTTCGGCTTCTCGGGCTCGGGTGTACGCAGTGCGTAGCCCCACGCCCAGGCGGTGGGCAGCAGGAAGTAGGCGTACCACAGCGGGTACTCGAACAGGCTGTGCACGCCGATCATCAGCACCATCATGAAGGCGGCGCGTGAGCCGGCGCCCTCTTCACCCGGCACTCGCCATGAGCGCACCCCGGCCTGGACCAATGCCCACAGCAGCAGTCCGAGCACCAGGCTGCCGAGCGGCACGCCGAGTTCGACCCACAGCTGTAATGGCAGGTTGTGAGTGTGATCGAAGAAGGCGACGGGGCGGCCGGGGAACGGGGTCAGCGTCCAGGCAAAGTTGAATTCACCGAAGCCCACCCCGGTCCAGGGCTGTTGGCGGATCAGCGTCAGCGTGTTGGCCCAGATGCCAAAGCGCGAAGCCGACACATCGCCTTCGGCCAATCGCCCTTCTCCGCCGAAGGTGTGGCTGGTCGCATGCGCCCAGCCGCTCATGGCCAGAGCGATCAACAGATAGGCCACCGGCGCGGCGACCAAAGCAACGCGAACCCAGCGCGCGAGCCGCCTGTCGACCAAGCCCCAAAGCGCGAGCAAGACCACGCCGACGATGCCGGTGCGCGAGGCCGTCAAGACGACGGCCCACAACAGCAAGATACCGACCAGCACGGCGACATGCCGATCCAATCGCCACGCCGCGATTCGACCCGCTTGGGCCAACGGCACCCAGGCAATCAAGGCCCACAGCAGCAGGCTGCTCAAGTGATTCGGTTGGCGCAGGTTGCCAACGGCACGGCCTGCCAGGCCGGAGCGGGCAATGATGTCGCCATCAGCCAAGCCGGGGGCGAAGACCTGCACCAGCGCAATCAAGGCGCTGACCAAGCCCGCCGCCAACATGGCGCAGGCGAAGGGGTTCTCGCTGCTGCGTTCTTTGGGTTGAGCTTGACCTTGCCAGACCACGACTGCGACGGTGGCCAGCAGGGCTGCCGCGGACAATGCGAGAGCGGTTGGCAGGCCGTGTGTCGTTGACGCTGCGACTGCGGCAATCGACACCACCAGGCCGCTCGACAAGGGGCTCCAGCGGAACACCGGAGCGTTGTTCATGGCCCCTAGCCCTGCCACCGCTGCACCCCAGCAAAAGACTGCAAGCAGCTGGTTCAGCAGTGTTGATGACGGGGAGGCGTTGAAGGCCAGCAGAGTG
>NZ_JBFUGE010000030.1:0-25588 GCF_056403075.1 Ideonella sp. P3_A4
ACCCTAACTTCGCCGCTGTGCTCATCGTCGGTCTGGGCTGCGAGACCAACCAGATCCAGGGCCTGATCGCGCAAGAGGCACTGGCCGAAGGCAGCCGGCTCGTCACCTTCAGCATCCAGGACAGCGGTGGCACCGCGCGCGCCGTGGCACGCGGCATCGAAGCCGTGCGCGGGCTGTTGGCCGAAGCCAACCGCGTGCAGCGCGAGCCGGTGCCGGCCTCGCACCTCACTGTGGGCCTGCAGTGTGGCGGCTCCGACGGTTACTCCGGCATCAGCGCCAACCCAGCGCTGGGCGCTGCGGTGGACCGGCTGGTGGCACACGGTGGCGCCGCCATCCTGTCGGAAACGACCGAGATCTACGGTGGTGAGCACCTGCTGCTGCGCCGTGCGGTCTCGCAGGGCGTGGCCGACAAGCTGATGGCACGCATCCGCTGGTGGGAGGACTACACCGCCCGCAATGGCATGCAGATGGACAACAACCCCTCGTCGGGCAACAAGGCGGGCGGGCTGACCACCATCCTGGAAAAGAGCCTGGGCGCCATCGCCAAGAGCGGCACCACGCCGCTGGTGGACGTGCTGGAGTACGCCGAGCCGGTACGCTCACGCGGCCTGCTGTACATGGACACGCCAGGCTACGACCCGGTCTCTGCGACCGGCCAAGTGGCCGGCGGTGCCAATCTGATTTGCTTCACCACCGGGCGAGGCTCGGCTTACGGCTGTGCGCCTTCGCCGTCGCTGAAGCTGTCGACCAACACTGCGCTGTGGCAGCGTCAGCAAGACGACATCGATATCAACTGCGGCCCCATCATCGACCGCCTGGCGACGGTGGACGAGATCGGCGAACTCATCTTCCGCCTGATGCTGGAGACGGCCTCGGGCMGGCGCACGCGCAGCGAACTGCACGGTTATGGCCAGAACGAGTTCGTGCCCTGGCAACTGGGCGCGGTGATGTAGCAGGCGCTTGTTAGAGCCCGTGACAGCACCTGTTCTTCTTCTTCGCCGGATGGACCGCCTTCGCGTCAGGCAACTCGTCGTCAACGCTGTGGGCACTTTCATGCTTGGAAGCTCCGTCGCGCTGGCAACTGCTCCCGAGCCGTCGGCACCCTACCGGTGGAACAACGTCGCCATCGTCGGTGGTGGCTTCGTCGACGGCCTGGCGTTCCACCCTGCGGTGCCGGAGCTGCTGTACGCCCGCACCGACATGGGCGGGGCCTATCGCCGCGACGCTGATTCGGGGCGTTGGCAGCCCCTGCTCGACTGGCTGCCCCATGCCGACCTCAACCTGATGGGCGTGGAGAGCGTAGCGGTCGACCCATCCGACCCCGACAAGCTCTACCTCGCTTGCGGCACGTATACCGCCTCGGTGGTGCCGGATGGCGCCGTGCTGCGGTCGCACGACCGCGGCCGCAGCTTCCAGCGCACCAACCTGCCGATCAAGTTCGGCGGCAACGAGGAAGGCCGCGGCAACGGCGAACGCCTGGCCGTGGACCCGAACGATGGCCGCGTGCTCTACCTGGGCACTCGCCTCGATGGCCTGTGGCGCAGCACCGACGGCGCCAGCACCTTCCGGCGTGTCGACGGCTTCCCTGCCGAGGCTTGGCGGCGCTCGACCGCCGATGGGACCTTGTCCGCGACACGTGGCAGTGATGGACGCAGCACGGTCGTGTTCGTCGTCTTCGACCCCACCAGCGGCGCGCCAGGGCGCGCGAGCCGCACGCTCTACGCCGGTGTGTCGGCCATGGGGCGGCCCAACCTCTGGCGCAGCCAGGATGGCGGGGCAACGTGGGCGCCGCTGCCCGGCGCGCCGACGGCTTACCGCCCGACGCGTGCCGCCTGGGGCTCGAGCGGCCATCTCTACGTCAGCTACGGCAGCGAGCCGGGGCCGAGCCGGATGAGTGACGGCGCGGTCTGGAAGTTCGACAGCCGCCGCCAGGCCTGGTCCGACATCACGCCGGATCGACCCGACGGCGCGCGCCGCTTCGGCTATGCCGCGGTGGCGGTCGATCCGAGCGAGCCGCAACGCCTGCTGGCCAGCACCCATGGCCGTCCTCAAAGCGAAGAGTTGTTCCGCAGCAGCGATGGCGGGGCGTCCTGGCGGCCGCTTCTGGCCGCGGGGGACTCAAGCGCCCGGTTCGACGCCGCCCGCGCGCCCTACGTGCGCGACACGCCAGCGCACTGGCTGTTCGACGTGAAGATCGACCCCGCCAATCCCGACCACGCGCTGTTCACCACCGGCTATGGCGGCTGGGAGACCTTCGATCTCACCGGCGCCGATACGGGCCGGCCCACGCACTGGCGGGTGATGAGCACCGGCATCGAGGAGACGGTGGCGCTGGCGCTGCACAGCCCGACGCGCGGCGTGCCGCTGGTCACGGCCATCGGCGACTACTCCGGCTTCGTGCACAACGAGCTCGACGTGCCGGCGGACGGCAACCCCAAGCCACCCTTCATGGGCAACACGCACGATGTGACGGGGGCCGAACTCGCGCCCGAGGTCATCGTCCGCGTCGGGCGGGCGCGCCAGGGCAAGAGCCTGGGCTATTCGCTCGATGGTGGCCGCACCTGGCAGGAGCCGCCCACGCTGCCCGATCCGGGCGCCCGCGAAGGCGCCGTTGCGGTGTCGGCCGATGGCCGCACGTGGGTATGGACGCCGCGAGGCCAGGTGCCCCATGTGAGCCGCGACCGCGGCGCCCACTGGGCTCCGGTCGTCGGCCTGCCGCCCGACACGCGTGTGGTGGCTGATCGCGTGAACCCGCGCCGCTTCCATGCGATCTCATTGCCCGGCAACAAGCTCTTCGGCAGCGAAGACGATGGCGCCCACTTCAGCGAGCGGGCGCTGGACCTTCCCGAGGGTCTTGTCGGCCCCGCGCTGCGCGGCGAGCGCGGTGACGAGCGCGGTGGCCAGGACCGGCTCTACGCCACGCCAGGCAGGGAAGGCGACCTGTGGCTGGCCGCTTTCCACGGGCTCTACCACGCCGCGTCGGGCGAGCGCTTCCGGCGAATGCCGGGCGCCACGCAGGTGCATGCCTTTGGCTTTGGCCGCGCCGCTCCCGGCTCGAGCGAGCCCACGCTCTACCTGGTCGGCACGGTGGACGGCCGGTACGGCATCCATCGCTCGACCGATGGTGCCAAACAGTGGGTGCGCATCAACGACGACGCGCACCAGTGGGGTCTAATCCTCCAGATCACCGGCGATCCGAAAACTTTCGGCCGCGTCTACGTGGGCACGCACGGGCGGGGCGTGCTCTACGGCGATCCGGCACCTTGAAGCGCGCCGCAGCCGCCGGCGCCGGCCAGCAGGGCTCAGCGAAAGATCCGCTGCGCGAAGTAGTACAGGTTGCTGCCCCAGGCCTCACCGTCGTGGCCGTGGTCGTCGACGTTCCAGAGGTGGGACACGCCGTGCTCCGCCAGGTAGCGGTGCGTGCGCTGAGAGACGTTGATCAGGCCGTCCCGGTTGCCGCAAGAGATGTAGAGCAGCTTGAGCTGCGCGCGCGCGGCGTCTGCGTCGGGCACCAGCGCTTCGGGTGGCCGGGTATTCGGTGCGGCGGAGAAGGCGCCGACCCAGGCGAAGGTGTCGAGGTGGCCGAGGCCGAAGTTGAAGGCCTGGCCGCCGCCCATCGACAGACCCGCGAGGCCGCGCTGTTCTCGATCGGTGTGAGCGCCATACGCCGCCTGCACCGCGGGAATCAGTTGATCGAGCAGATCGCGCTCGAACCTGGCGAAGCCCGCGGCTTTTTCTGGCACGAAGGGATTCTGGCCCGGGCTGTCGTCGGGCAGGGCCCGCCCGTTGGGCATCACCACGATCATCGGCACGGCCTTGCCTGCGGCGATCAGGTTGTCGACGATCGCATGGGCCTTCACATAGCCTGACCACTCGTGCTCGTTGCCGGCAATGCCGTGCAGAAGGTACAGCACTGGGTATTTCTTGGTCGGCGTATAGCCGGGCGGCAAGTAGACCTGCACGTGGCGGCGTGTGCCGGTGACGGCCGAGTCGTACTCGAAGGCTTCAAGCCGGCCGCGCAAACCTTCGGCCGGCAGCGCGCGGTATGCGGCCGGCGGTTCCGGGAACAGGCGCAGGTCGTCTTTCGCCAGAACGACAGGCCGCGCGAAGTCGATCCTGGCGCGCTCGGGGGAAACCTCGTCAGGCTTGTCTTGAGCTGGCGTGGCAGCAGCCGCCGCGAGCAGCAGCAAGGCGACCCAGATTCGGTCTCGTGGTGTCATGGGCGTCAGCCGCGCTTGCCGCGGCGCAGGTGGGCGTCGAACACTTTTTGCGCCAGTGCGTCGGCTTCGCGCTGCTGCTGCGCACCCAGCGGCGCGATGCCCACTAACTGGTCAACCTTGTCGAGCGAGGCCCGGGTGGCTGCCGCCAGCTCGCTGCCGTTCGGCAGTTCGCTGAGGGTGCGCAGCCAAGCCTCCTTGTAGCCCTGCCTTTGCGCGGGGCTGATGCCCAGCTCGCTCGGGTTGAAGCCAAAGGCGTAGGCCCTCAGCGTGTCCGGTTCACCAGCATCGGCGGCCTGGCGCGCCGCGCCCTGCAGCTTGCTGATGAGTGCAGGGTCGTCGGCGGCCTTGCCGTTGCGGGACAGCCAAAGCAGATAGTCAATCGCCGCCCCTTCTGCGCCGCCGTCGTAGGCCTTCTGCAGCAGTTCGCCATGGCGGGCCAAGGTGGCAGCGTCGAAGGCCTGGCATTGGCGTTGCAGCGTCTGAAGACCATCGATCGTCTTTTCGATCGGCGCGCCGGTGACCTTGGTCAGCGTCTGCGTCTCGGGCGTCGGCTGGTCCCGCATGTTGAACATGGCACCGACCGCCTGGTCGGCCCCCTCGCAGGCCGCGAGCATGCGTGCCGCATCCAGCGCCTGCTTCGGCGTTCCACCATCCAGGGCCAGCTGAACCTTTTGCAACTCGGCTGTGGAGGACGTCGACGGGCTCGCAGCGCTCTTCACCTGAGTCAACGCCGCCGATGGTGCCGATGCGCCGGACGGCGAGGGCAGCGGCGCCGCGCTGTCATCTGCGGTGGACGCGCTGGGCGCCGCGCTCGAGGTGGTGTCAGGCGCCGACGCCGTGACGATGACTTCGGGCGAGGACGTATGCCACCACATCCAACCTGCGCCGGTCGCCAGAAGCAAGACCGCGCCGAGGAGCCAGCCGGCAAGGCTGCGTCGGCTTGCGGGCGGCGCGTGCGAGAGGTTGTCTTGATTCGAAGCCATGCATGTCTCCAGCGTTATAGGAACGTGTTGTCGCCACCCGGATCGTCGACCATGTTGGGGGGCTCAGCGCTCAGGGCTTGACCGGTTCCAGCGTCACCAGCGCGATGTCGTTGCTGCGCATCGGCAGCTTCCACTGCAGCTTGCCGTCCTTGCCGACCTTGACCACGCGGTCCTCCTCGGGCTTGTCCTGGGTCAGCGTGTGCAGCTTCGCCAGCTGCTCCGGCTTGAGATCCTTGGGCGCGCCCATCTCGATGTACGCCGTGTACGCATCGTTCGTCTTGTGCCCCGTGCGCCGCACCTGCACGCGGTAGCTGCCGTCAGCGACGTTGCTCAGGTTCAGCGTCACCGCGGCGGCCGGCCCGTTGGGTACCGGCTTGGCGAAGAACACGCCGTTGCTGGTCGCTTTCTGGTCCGGATGCTGCCAGTCCCAGACCAGCACGGCGGCCTTGCCGCTGTCCACGGCCGCCAGCACCTGCTTGTCGGCGCTGGGCACTTCATTGCCACGCAATGCATTGAGGTACTTGTAGGCAAACCACGCCGGCTTGCGCAGGCCGTCGCGGGTCATCAGCCCGAAGCCGCCGTGGAAGGCCCGGGGGGGCGGGCCCGGTTCTTCGAACAGGTCGCTGTAGGTCCAATAGCTCATCGCCTGCGCGTGGCCGCGGGTGCCGACCAGCTTGTTCAGGATCCACGGCGCACTGATGTAGCTGTCGTGCACCTTGTCGTAAGGGTTGTAGCTGGTGCTCCACTCGGTGATGTACAGCGGCAGACCGGGAAAGGCCGACGCCTCGATCTCCTGGCGATTGCGGCGCACGTCGCCGATGATCGAGTTCGGGTCGGTCGCCAGGATGCGGTCGGACTTGCCGAACTCGTCGAGGAAACCTTCGGTCACGCCGTAGGTGTGCGTGGTGATGAAATCGACCGCCACATCGTTGGCCTTCGCATAAGCCAGGAACTCGGGCACCCACGCGGCGCCGGCGGTCGCCGGGCCACCGACCTGCAGCTTCGGGTCGATCTTCTTGATCGTTCGCGAGGTGTTGGCGTACAGATCGAAGTAGGCCTTCTGGTCGGCTTTTTCCCAGAACCCGTCGAGGTTGGGTTCATTCCACACCTCGAACGGCCACTTGCGCACTTCTTCGACGCCGTAACGCTGGACCAGGTGGCGCACGAAGGCACCGATCAGCTCGGACCACGGGCCGGGCTGCGGGTGCGAGGTGTTGCCCTGCCAGTAGAAGATCTTCAGGTCCGAGGTCTTCATCACGCCCGGCGTGAAGCCCAGCTCGATCAAGGGCTTGATGCCGCGCGCCAGCAGCGCGTCGTACAGGTGATCGATCCCACTGAAATCGAACACCAGCTTGTCGCCGTCCTTCTTCACGGTGCCGTAGACGTCGTGGAAGATGTCGTGAAAGCGCACGTGGCGAAAGCCGAGTTCGTCGACGGCCGTCTTCATCTGCGCCAGGTTCTCGGGCCGGCCGGTGGTGCCGGGGTAGTCGGCGCCAACCGAGAAGTCGTAGAAGCGGTCGACCGGCGTCGTGGCGGTGGCCAGGTCGAGCTGCACCGTGCGGGCGGGTGGCCCGGCGTTCGCGGCGGCACTCAGGCAGATTGCCAACGCAGCGGCCAGCGGGCGCAGCAGCGGCATGCCTAACGGGAAGGGCGGTGTTGTCATCAACGTGTCTCCATGGCCAGGTCGGCTTTGTGGGGAAAGGGCGCCAGCCAGGCCAGCATGACCGGCGGCACCGAGAACAGCAGCACCAGGCCGAAGAAGGTGGCGTAGTCGTGCTCGACGGCGCCCCAAACCCAGCCGCTGACAGTGCCCGTGGACCACTTGGTCAGGGCCATCACGCCGGTGGCCATGGCGTAGTGCGCCATCCGGAAGGGGCCGGGCGCCACCTGCTGCATCATGTAAAGCATGTGGCCCACCGACCCCATGCCGAAGCCGAACTTCTCCAGCGCCACGATGGCGCCGATCCACAGCGCGTCCTGCGGCAGCGCCGTGCTCAGGTAGAAGTAGGTCAGGTGCGGCAGGTTCAGCACCAGYGCCAGCACGAAGAATGAACGCGGCAGCGTGCGCCGCGCCACCAGGAACCCGCCGAGAAAGGCTCCGGCGATGAAGGCGATGGTGCYCACGGTGCCGTTGATGTGGCCCAGCGCCGCGTTGTCCAGCCCCAGGCCACCGGCCGAGCGCGGATCCAGCAGGAACAGCGGCCCGAACTTCTCGATGAAGCCTTCGCCGAAGCGGTAGAAGAAGATGACGGCCAGCATCATCCAGATCTGCGGCTTGGCGAAGAAGCTGACCCAGGCCACGCGCAGCGCGGTGAACCCGCTGGTGCCCGCGCCGCCGATGGCCATTGGCGGGGCACCCGGCGGCAGCACCCGCAGATGCCACAGCCCGAAAGCCGCCATGCCCAGCGCAGCGGCGCCTACGACGATCATCCAGCACTGCACCCACGGCAGACCCCTGCTGTCGTGCAACCAACCCGTCAGCGACACCAGCAAGCCCGAGCCGATCACCGCGCCCATGTTCCAGCACATGCCCTGCAGGCCGGCGTAACGCGCCTGGTCCGTCAGCGGCATCGTCGTCATGAACACACCGTCGGCGCAGGTGTCCTGCGTGGCCGAGGCGAAGCCGGTGATCCAGAAGAAAGCCAGCGACAGGCGGAAGAAATCGTCCAGCGGCAGGCACAAGGCCACCAGGCCGAGCGATGCAGCCATCGTGAACTGCATGCTGATGACCCACCAGCGCTTGCTGCGATGGGCCTCGAGCAGCGGCGCCCACAGCGGCTTCAGCACCCAGGGCAGGTACATCTGCGAGGTGTAGAGCGCGATCTCCTCGTTGGGCACGCCGAGGTTCTTGTAGATGATCGCGGCGACCACGCCGACCATCACGTTGGGCAAGCCCATCGCCAGGTAGAGCGTGGGCACCCAGGCCAAGGGGTGCCGCCGTGGTGCGGTGCTCATCATTGCCGCAGGGCCGGTGTCCGGGATGCTGCTCATGGCGCGGGCGTCAGCGCCTGCAGCGCCGCCGAAACGTACACCAGCGGTGCGTTCCAATTGATCGCGATCTCGTTGGTGGTGTAGCTGCACATCGCGTCGACGTAGGACTTGGCAGGCGCCTTCGAAGGGTAGGGCTGCTTGCAGTCGTCGCCGGTGCCCGTATGCGGGCCACCGACGATGAAGCCAGGCACCGGTGCGGCCACGCTGTCAGCTTCTGAAGGACGGTGGTGCGGATGCATCGGCGAGCGTTTGCCGAAGCCGGTGACCATCGAATAGCCGGTGGGATGGCGGCCGAGCACGAAGTCCAGCGCTGCCTGGGCGGCGTCCAGCTGACGGCGCTCTCCGGTGAGCCGGTAGCCCTGGATCAGCACCAGCGCCTGGTTCAGCGCTACCGAGTTGCTGCCCCAAACGAAGTCGGTGGCCTGCATGGCCACGCGGTAGGGCGAGGCCTGCCACTGATCCGCCAGCTTCGCCGCCAACGTGGTGATGTGACGCTCGACCTGCGCGCGGTCGGCCGCAGGCGTGAGCCGCTCGCGGTGCTGTGCCAGCGTGATCCAGGCCAGCGTGCCCACACTGCCCCAGCTGGGCACGTCGGCCGGTGCCGCACTCGCCTTCATGGCGGCGAGGTAGTGATCGTCGCGCGTGCTCACGTACAGCTCGGCGGCGGCCCAGGCAAATTCGTCGGCGAGCTTGTCGTCGTCATAGCCGCCGGTGTGGATGTCGGCCGGTTGCTTGTAGACCACGGCCGCGTGAGCGTCGGCCCAGGCCCAGGCTCGTTTGGCCGCGGCCAGCATGCGTGCCGAGAGGCCGGGGCGCTGACCCTCGGAGGCCGCGAACACGCGGCTGGCCTGGGCCATCACCGCGGCGAAGTCCAGGGCCGCGGCGGTGGTCTTCATCACCACGTAGCGCTCGCCGGTGGCCTGGTGCGGCAGCACCACGCCGTCGAAGCTCTTGTTGGTGAGCTTGTGGTAGACGCCGCCGTCGGCCGGGTCCTGCATGGCGAGCATCCAGTCCAGGTTCCACAGCACCTCGTCGAGCAGATCGGGCAGGGCGTTGCCGCTTTCCGGGATGTTCAGCCGTTGCGCCTGGAACTGGGCCGGGAAGTGCTCCCAGGCAGCCAGCAGCGTGTAGACGGTGATGCCGGAGTTGACGATGTACTTGTTGTAGTCGCCAGCGTCGTACCAGCCCTTGGGCGCAGCGATGACCGCGCCTTCGGGCCGGCCAGGGCCCGCGGCCGAGGCGTGCACGAACACGTGCTCGTCAGGGTGGCCGGCGGGCCGTGCCCAGACGCCTGCATGGGCGGCCTCCAGCGGCAGGCCGGCGCGGTTGAAGTAGAAGGCCTTGATGGCCGCGGCGTTCAGCGCCGCATAGGCGTCGGGTGCGACCACGAACGGTGCCGACGGTGGCAGCCCCGCCACCTGCAGGCGGTAGCGGCCGGGCTGGCGCAGCGCGGAGAAGTCGGCCAGGCGAAACGCCTCTTGCGCTGGCTCCCAGCGCTGCGCGGCGCCCAACGGGCCGCGCCAGACCTCGCGGCCACTGGCGTCGTCGAGCACGGCGAAGTGCTCGGCCCCGATGTCGCGCACCGCAGCCCATTTGGTGCCGCCGGGCAGGTAGCCCACCTGGTTGAGCTGGATGGCGGTGGTGTCGGCCGGCGCCTTCGTTGCCGAGGCTGCAGGCGCAGCAGGCATGGCGGTCGGCCCATGTCCACAGGCCTGCAGGCTCAAGGCCAGCGCGAGGCCGGCGCTGCCGCGGGCGAGGGTGTTCTTCAGCGAGGGTGTTGGCATGGTGATCAGTGGAAAGTCGGTTGCTCGCGCAGCAGGCCGCGCAGGTGCGCCGATTCGGCCAGGTGCGGGAATCGCCAGGCTGCCGGTGCGCCTTCTGCAGCGCCTTCGCGCGGCAGTTCCAGCACCCGGCTCGTGGCCAGCGCGTTGGGCGGGTGGGATTCGATGTCCCAGTCGGTGCGGTCGGTATGGCCGCGCTCGTCACGCACCTGCAGCGTCGCGCGGCCCGGGGCCAGGTTCACCGCGGGCCAGGTGGCGATGCGGTCGACCACCGGCACCGTGCCCACCGGTTGGCCGTTGACTTCCAGTGTTAGCTGCCGAGCGTTGCTGTAGGCCTTGACTTCTACGGCGCCGGCTGGCCGCGTGCTCAGACGTCGGCTGGCGATGTGCAGCACCGGTTCGCGCGCCCACCAGGCGCGCAACAGGTGGAAGGCGTCCTTGCGCAGGCGGCGGTCGTAGCTGACCAGGCCCTTGTCATTGCGACCGGGCGTGTCGCCTTCGTGGCGGCCGGCCGAGGCATGGTCGAAGCCCAGCCAGGCGAAGTGGCCCCACAGGTAGGGCCGCGCCGCGAGCTGGCGCGCATAGGCCTCGTGGAACAGCGCCTGGTACTGCTCGGGGTGCCAGCGCGCGCCAGGTTCGGGGCGGCGCGGTGGATCTTCTTGCTGCAGCGCGCTGCCGCCGGCGCCGTATTCGCCCAGGCCGATGGGCTTGGCCGGCAGCTTGGCGTGCAGCTTGTCGGCCCAGGGGCCGATGTCGGTCAGCGCGCCGTCGTACCAGCCCCAGTAGCGGTTGTAGGCGGCCAAGTCGGCCTGCAGCGCCATCGGGTGATCGTCGGGCGCGCAGCAGTGCGCGTAGGCGGTCAGGCGAGAGGAATCTTCCTGCTTGGCCAGCGCGTGCAAATCGGCCAGCAGCGCGCGAATGGGCTCGTCCGAACGGTAGACCTCGTTGCCCAGGCCCCAGATGGCCACCGACGCGTGGTGGTGGGTCTGCCGCACCAGTTCGCGCAACTGCTGGAAGAGGTTGTCGCGGAAGGCCGGCGTTTCCTGCATCGCCGAGTTCAATGGGATCTCGGTCCACAGCACCAGGCCCAGTTCGTCGGCGCGTTCGTAAGTGTGGGGCGGGTGCGGGTAGTGCACCAGGCGCAGGCCGGTGACACCCAGCTCCATCAAGATGCGCAGGTCTTCGTCGATCTCGGCGTCGCCGACCGCCACGCCGCGGCCGGGCCGGCCGGCGTGGAAGTAGTTGACGCCGTGCAGCGGATAGGGCTGGCCGTTGAGCAGAAAGCCACGTTCGGCATCGACCGCGAACTGGCGCAGGCCCAGCGGCAGCTGCACGGCATCGGTCACCGTGCGGCCGTGCAGCAGCTCCGCGCTCAGCCGGTACAGGTAAGGGTCGAACACGCCCTGCCACAGGTGCGGCTGGGGCACGTGCAGCAAGGCGCTGGTGCTGGTGGCGGCGCCGGCCTGCAGGCGCAGGCGCTGGCGGTGATGTGCGACGGTGCGGCCCTGGGCGTCGCGCAGCGTCAGGCGCAGTTCACGGTCGGCGGCTTGCGGCGCGTCGTTGCGCAGCTGCACCTGCACCTTCAATCGTGCATGGGCCGCGGACAGCGCTTCGGTGTCCACCCGCACGCCCGGCCCGCCGTGGTCCAGCAGTTCGATGTGGGTGGCGGCTGTTTCGATCAGCCGCACCGGGCGCACCAGGCCACCGAAGACGGTGAAGTCACCACCCAGCGGCGCCACCTGCGGCAGCGCGCCGTTGTCCACGCGCACTGCCAGCAGGTTGCGCCCGGGCTTGAGCAGCGGCGTGATGTCGAAGCGGAAGCGGGAATAGCCGCCTTCGTGGCGGTCGATACGCTGGCCGTTGAGCCAGACCTCGGCGGCCAGTGTCGCGCCGTCGAACTCGAGGAACTGGCGACGCGACGGCGTGGCTGCAGTGGGGCGTTCGATGACGCGCCGGTACCAGCCGGCGCCACGGTGGTAGGCGCCGCCGGCCTCGCCGTCGCTGGCGTTCCAGGTGTGCGGCAGCTTCACGCGGGCCCAGGCGGCATCGTCGAAGTCCGGTGCGGCGGCCTCGGGTCGGTCGACGCGCTCGAAGCGCCACTCGCCCTCCAGCAATGTGCTGCGACGCTGCGCCTGGGCCAGCGCGCACGCGGCCAGCAGCAGCAGGCCCACCGCGCACAGCAGCGCGGCACGGTGCCTGGTCAGAGACGGCTTCAACGCTGGCTCCCGTGTGGCGTGACCTGCGTGGCCGGTGCGACTGCCTACTGCAGTGCCCATTCGAATGCCAGGCGCCGTGTGGCCGTGCCGTCGCGCAGCTGCGCCGGGTCGGGGGCGGCCGTCGGCGCGGCCAATGCGCGGGTCAGGCTGATGTCGTCCAGTTCTCGCTCCAGCGCCACCGCCGGCACGTCGCGTACGCCGGCCGCCTGAATCTCGCGGCGCTGAATGAAGGAGCGCAGAACCCGGCCGTTGGCGTCGAGGTCCTGCTCGACGACGACCTTGCCGGTGACCTCGGCACGCCGTGCGGCAGCGGGATAGCCGCCCTGGTCGACAGACATCGGCCCGCTGCGCGGGAGGTCGGGGTAGAGCGTCGCCGTCGAACGCACCGCCATCGCCGTGCGCCATGCGTAGAGCGCCTGCAGAGGTGCCAGGCGCTTGGTGCGGACCTGCTCCTGGCTCCACCAGCGCAGCAGTTCGCAGTGCACCCGCGGCGGCTGCGCGGCGTATGACCAGCCAGGCGTACGCAGTGCGTCGCGAAGTTCAGGCGCCAAGCCCGACGGCGCGGTGTCGCTCGCCAGCGCGGGCAGCGAGGCCAGGAGCGTGTCCTCGAGCACGCGTTCGTTGGGGGGCAATGTCGTGCGCGGCTTCTGACCCCAGCGTGCCAGGCGCTCGGCCTCGCCCTGCCAGGCTGTGGCACGCTGCTCGGCCGGCAGAGCCTCGATCAGTTGGGCCTTCTGGCTTGCCGGCAGCATTTGATCGAGCCGTTGGCACAGGTCTGGGCGCTTGAGTGCCTCGAGCCAGATCGCGTCGCTGGCGGCCGGCGCGGCGTCGGCCTGCCACAGGGCCGTTTCGTTGAGCACGCGGTTGGCCAGGCGCCTCGACATCGTCTCGGCCAGCAGCTCACCCTGACCTTGGGCGGCCTCTTCGCTCACCCATGCCGGCCAGTCGGCCTTGGCGCGTTCGCGGTGCTGCTGCAACACGGTCTCGGCCAGCGCACGGTGGTCGGCCGACAGCGGCAGCTCGGCCGGTAGCAGGAACAGTCGCTCCAGCAAGTCCAGTGGCTGGTGCAGCAGGCTGGCGTCGCGGTCCAGCCGTTCGCGCAGTTGGCGGCGCTGTTCGCGCATCGTCTGGATTGCCGCCTCGTCGCGCTGCTTGTCGATGATCTCCTGCGCGATCTGCTTGTTTGCAGCTGCCGCTGCAGCCTTGTCGCTGGGGGCGCCCCCAGCGGGGGCCACACCCCCGGGCCGCGAAGGGTCGGTGCCCGGGAACTGGCCTTGCTGGGCCAACGTGGCGCCAGGGCCCAGCGTGGCTGCCAGCGCCAAGCCGGCCGCTGCCAGACGGCTGCGAAGCCACCCGCTGCCGAGGGTGGGCCGAAGTGTCATGCCGATCGCCATTCCAGGCGGGCGCCTTGGGCCTGCACTGGGCTGCGTTGGCCCTCAACCTGCAAGCTCCAGTCTTGCAGCGCACCTTCGATGACGGTGGCGGTGTAGCTGTTGCCGTTGCGCTCGACCGTTCCGCGCGCAGCGATGCCGCCGGCCGGCGTGGGCACCACGAACGCGGCACCCGCGCCGTCGGCCAGCTCGAAGACGCGCAGTGTCAGGCCGCGGACGTAGTCGTAGTCCGGCCGCTCGGTCTCGGCGCCCCAGGGCAGCACCGTGCCCGGCGCCACGTACAGCGGCAGGCTCAGGAAGCCATGGGTCTCGCGCACCCAGCGTCCACCGGCGCGCTTCTCGCCGCTGAGCAGGTCGGTCCACACGCCACCACCCAACTCGGGCAGGTAGAAGTCGACCTCGCCGCTGTCGGTGAACACCGGTGCCACCAGCAGCGCTTCGCCCAGGTGGTACTGACGGTCCAGCGTGGGGCAGGCCGGATCGTCCGGATGCTCGATGACCATGGCCCGCATCACCGGCACGCCCGTCTCGGTGGCTTCGATGGCCTTGGCGAACAGGTAGGGCATCAGCTGGTGCTTCAGGCGCGTGAAAAGCCGCAGCACGTCGCAGCTTTCTTCGTCCACCAGCCAAGGCACCCGGTAGCTGCTGCTGCCATGCAACCGGCTGTGCGAGGACATCAGGCCGAACTGGATCCAGCGCTTGTAGACGGCCGGCGGCGGGTTGCCTTCGAAGCCACCGATGTCGTGGCTCCAGAACGCGAAGCCGCAGCTCGTGAGCGAGAGACCGCCGCGCAGGCTCTCGGCCATCGAGCCGAAGGTGGACCAGCAATCGCCGCCCCAGTGCACCGGAAAACGCTGGCCGCTGGCGTAGGTGCTGCGCGCGAAGACCACCGCGTCGGCGCCCTTGACCTCGCGCAGCAGGTTGAACACCACCTCGTTGTATTGCAGCGCATACAGGTTGTGCATCTCCACCGGGTCGGAGCCGTCGTGGTAGACCACGTCGGTGTCGGGAATGCGCTCGCCGAAGTCGGTCTTGAAGCAGTCCACGCCCATGGCCAGCAAGCGCCTCAGATGGCCCTGGTACCAGGCCACGGCGGCCGGGTTGGTGAAGTCGACGATCGCCATGCCCGGCTGCCACAGGTCGGTCTGGAAGGTCAGGCCGTTCTTGCGCTTGATGAAGTAGCCCTCGCGCACCCCTTCGGCGAACAGCGGAGACTGCTGCGCCACGTAAGGGTTGATCCAGAGGCTGACCTTCAGGCCCTTGGCGCGTAGCCGCGCGAGCATGGCTTCGGGTTCGGGGAAGCCGCGCGCGTCCCACGCAAAGTTCATCCATTCGAACTCGCGCATCCAGAAGCAATCGAAGTGGAACACCGCCAGCGGCAGGTCCCGGCGCGCCATCTCGTCGATGAAGTGGGTGGCGGTGGCTTCGTCGTATTGGGTGGTGAACGAGGTCGTCATCCACAGGCCGAAGCTCCAGGCCGGTGGCAGCGGGGCACGGCCGGTGAGTGCCGTCAGGCGGCCCAGCACGTCCTTGGGCGTAGGGCCGGCGAAGATGCAGTAGTCCAGGCTTTCACCTTCGCGGCTGAATTGCACGCGCGTGGTCTTCTCGGTGGCCACTTCGAACGACACCGGGCCGGCCTCGTTGACCAGCACGCCATAGCCGCGGCTGGACAGGTAGAAGGGCACGCTCTTGTAGGCCTGGTCGCAGGCGGTGCCGCCGTCTTTGTTGGTGTTCTCGACCACCTGGCCGTTCTTGATGAACGGCGTGAAGCGCTCGCCCAGCCCATAGACGCATTCACCCACCTGCAGCGTCAGTTGCTCATGCACGAAGTTGCGTGAACTTCCGGAGGTGCCCGCGCACTGGATGTAGCCCAGGCTGCGCCAATCGCTGCGGGTGAGAACACGCTCGCCTTCGCGGAAGGTCAGGCTCCAGGCCTCGCCCTTCTTCACGTCCACCGAGACCGCGCCACTGGTCAGCGTCCAGCACTCGTCGGATTCAGCGATCTGCACAGGCACGCGGCCGGCACCCGGCATGGGCACGTGCAGGCGTGGCGGCTGCGAAGCCGAGTAGTGCTCCACGCTCACGCGGATCACACCTTCGGCTGGCGAGCTGAGGGTGACCGTCAGCGTCGGCCCCGCCAGCGTATCGCCGCGGTGCTTGATGGGCTTGTTGGTGGCCAGCACCACCAGGCGGTCGTCCAGCGTCCGGGTGTGATAGTTCTGCGACGCGTAATGCGCCGTCACGCCGGGCTGGAGAAGCCATTGGCCATCAGTGAACTTCATGTGATTTAGCCATAAATCTACGTCGTCGGCGAGTATACGTATCGGCCCTCGGCAAGCAGCTCCAAACCGATAGGTGTTTCCACTCGTCTGTTCGTTCGACGACCGAACTATGATGGCCAGAATGAACACTCGAACCCATTCGGCCATGTCGGCATCGTCGCCGGGGAAGGCGCATCTTGTTGGCTGAAGTCGCTGCCGTCCGGGGTCACCAGCAGGTGCTGAAGGGAAT
The DNA here is from genome assembly GCF_056403075.1 of Ideonella sp. P3_A4. Taxonomy (NCBI): domain Bacteria; kingdom Pseudomonadati; phylum Pseudomonadota; class Betaproteobacteria; order Burkholderiales; family Sphaerotilaceae; genus Ideonella; species Ideonella sp. P3_A4. The sequence continues at coordinate 16,094 of NZ_JBFUGE010000030.1, forward strand.
CAACAAGATGTCGCTCGTGAGGCACCTGTGCGCGTATCCCGGCCTGTCTCGCACCGACCTTGCAGACGCGGTGCAGCTCACGAAATCCACGGTGAGCCTTCTGGTGCGCGAGTTGATCGAGGAGGGCTGGCTTGTCGAGCGCGAAGTCGTGGTCACCGGCGATCTGGGGCGGCGGCCGACGCCGCTGTTCATCGATCCGGCGCGGCTGCTGCTTGTCGGGGGCGAGGTCGGCATCGACGGCGTGCGCGCGGTGGTGACATCCCTGACCGGCGAGGTGCTGGCCCATGCGCGCGTGGGTTACGGTGCGTCGCACAGCGCCAAGGCCTGCCTGGGGCTTCTGGCGGGTGTGATGCAGAGGGCCCTGCGGCAACTCGATGCCCGCAGTCAGCGCGTCATCGGCATCGGTGTCGGCGTGCCCGGTGGAGTCGACGAAGCCAACGGCTTCCTGCATTTCGCACCCAACCTTGATTGGAAGGCGGTGCCTGTGGGTGAGCTGCTGCGAGAGCGGTTTGCAGACACAGCGTTGAGCTCGGTGCCGCTGTGCGTTCAGAACGAAGCTGACGTGGCGGCCGTTGGCGAGATGGAGTTCAACCGCAGGCAGGTCACCGATCCGCTGCTCTATGTCAGCGTGAACCAGGGCGTTGGCGCCGGCGTGATCGTCGACGAGCGCTTGCTCACCGGACATCGAGGATTCGCGGGTGAGGTTGGCCACATGGTCCTTCAGGCCGGTGGACCGCAGTGTTCCTGTGGCCGGCTCGGCTGTGCCGAGGCACTGATCGGTCCGCGATCCATGGTGCCCGGAGTGCCGAGCGAGGACGCTCTGGCCGAGGTGCAGCGCCTCGTCGCTGCGGGTGACGCCTCGACCCTGCGCGCGGTGCGCAAATCTGGCGTCTACTTGGGCGTGCTGCTGCAGAACCTCGCCACGGCCTACGATCCTGGATGCATCGTGCTGGGCGGCGCGCTCGTCGAGCTGGGTGATGCGTTTCTGCATCCGGCCCTGCGCACGCTCGGCGAGTATGCGCAGGCCGCCGGGCTTGCCGCGCCGGAGGTGCGCATCTCGCGCTATGGCGCAGATGCGGTGGCGGTGGGTGCGGCTGCGCTGGCCCGCTATCGGCTCACGCGCACGCTCATCGAGGCGCGATCGGTCGGCAGCCACGAGCTGGCCCAGGCGGAGGTCTTCTGATGTTCCTCGGAATCGATCTCGGCACGTCCGAGGTGAAGGTGCTCTTGCTCGATGAAGCCGGTGCAGTCGTCGGGACCGCGGGTTCGCCGTTGAACCTGAGCCATCCGCAAGCGCTATGGTCCGAACAGGATCCGGACGACTGGTGGGCTGCGACCGAATCGGCGGTTTCGCAGTTGCGCGCGGTGCACCCGGCCGAGTTCGCACGTGTGCGTGGCATCGGCCTGTCGGGCCAGATGCATGGTGCCGTTCTGGTGGATCGGGCGGACCAGGTCCTGCGGCCCGCGATCCTCTGGAACGACGGCCGCAGCCATGCGGAGTGCGATGAACTGACGCGCCGTGCGCCGTCGCTGCATGCGATCGCCGGGAATCTGGCCATGCCAGGTTTCACGGCGCCCAAACTGCTGTGGGTTCGCCGTCACGAGCCCGACGTGTTCGCGCGCATCGACTGCGTGATGCTGCCCAAGGACTATCTGCGTCTGCGCCTGACAGGCGAACGCGCGAGTGACCCGTCCGACGCAGCGGGCACCTTGTGGCTCGACGTCGCGGCGCGAGACTGGTCCGACGACTTGCTGGCGGCTTGCGGCTTGAGCCGCGCCCACATGCCACGCTTGGTCGAGAGCGGCGCTGTTTCAGGCGTGCTGCGGCCCGAGCTGGCACGCGCCTGGGGCCTTGGGCCAGAGGTCGTGGTGGCCGGCGGGGCTGGCGACAATGCCGCCAGCGCGATGGGCGTGGGGGCGGTGAACCCGGGCGATGGTTTCGTTTCGTTGGGGACGTCAGGCGTTCTGTTCGTCGTCAACGATCGTTTCCGCCCGAACCCGGCGTCGGCCGTGCACGCCTTCTGTCATGCGCTGCCCAACCGCTGGCACCAGATGAGCGTGATGCTCTCGGCCGCCAGTTGCCTGCGCTGGTTCAGTCACGTCAGCGGTGACGCCGGCGAGGTGGCATTGCTGGAGGAGGTGGCGGCGCTTTCGCCCCAGGCGCTGGCTGAGGCACCCGTCTTCCTGCCCTATCTGGCCGGTGAGCGCACGCCGCACAACGACCCGTTCGCCACCGGCGCCTTCGTCGGCCTGCGTCACGAGACGACTCGCGCGGCCTGCACGTACGCGGTGCTCGAGGGGGTGGCCTTCGGTCTCACGGACGGGCTGGACGCGCTGCGTGGCACCGGCACCGAGGTGAGCCGACTTTCCTTGCTGGGCGGTGGCGTACGCAGTGGCTTGTGGGCGCAGCTGATTGCCGATGTGCTGGGGGTTTCGTGCGAAGAGCATGCCGGTGCCCAGCAAGGTGCAGCGCTCGGTGCCGCAAGGCTTGGGTGGTTGGCGGCCGGTGGTTCGCCAGGGCTCGTCTGCTCGCGCCCGACGGTGGCCAGGGTGTTCGAACCAGACGCCAACCGGAGCGACGTGCTGCAGCAAAGGCTGTCGACGTTCCGCCGCATTTATCGACAAATCAAACGATGAAGCCAGTCCGACGAGATTGACGGCGTCGGCGGTTGCGGCGACGTGAGCAGGGGGTCAAGGGTGCGCGGTTTCGACCACCCGACCTGCCAGGAAAACCGGCATCGGCCCTCCGTTGGGAGGCCTGGGCTGGGATCAACTGGCAAACCACACAGGAGACAAGACGATGGACCGATTCAAGAAAAAGCCATGCGGAGTCGTCACGACCCCGTCGTGCGATGCGTGCGCCGTCGGCCGACAAGTCCCGTGAGAACACGGTCGAATCGATCGTGGTGTCAATGGAGCGCGCCGCGCTGCCGTCGGCACACAAGAAGTCTCACTGGGGCCACCGAGGCAATACGGTCATACCGGTAGGCGCTGGTGCAGCCGCTTGAATGTCAGTCACCTTGAACAAGATCCTTCTCCGAATTTGTGCCGCCATGTGGGCACTGGGCTGTGCGCTCGCTCAAGGCGCAGACACGTCTGCCTTGCCGCATGTTGAGCAACGCGATGGTCGCCATGCGTTGATCGTCGACGGCGAGCCGTTCCTGCTGCTTGGCGCACAGGTCCACAACTCCAGCAACTGGCCCGCTGCGCTGAGCCAGGTGTGGCCGGCCGTCCAGGACATCGGCGCCAACACGGTGGAGGTGCCGATCTCCTGGGAGCAGATCGAACCGGTCGAAGGCCGCTTCGATTTCTCGTTCCTGGACACGCTGCTGAAACAGGCGCGCGAGCGCCGTCTGCGGGTCGTGTTGCTGTGGTTCGCGACCTGGAAGAACACCAGCCAGCAATACACGCCTGCGTGGGTGAAGTTGGACAACCGCCGCTTCCCGCGCATGGTCGACCGCGACGGCAAGAACTACTACTGCATGTCGCCCTTGGGCGAGCAGACACTGGAGGCCGACAAGAAGGCTTTCGTCGCGCTGATGTCGCATCTGAAGAAGGTCGATGCCAGCCAGCGCACCGTGATCATGGTGCAGGTGCAGAACGAGGTCGGCACCTTCGGCCTGGTGCGCGATTTCGGTGCCAAGGCGCAGGCGGCGTTCGAGCGCGATGTGCCCGCAGCGGTGCTGGCGCGCAAGAAGCCACCGGTGCCGGGTGCTGTCAGTGGGTCGTGGCGCGCCGTCTACGGCGACTACGCCGACGAGTACTTCCACGCCTGGGCGATCGCCAGCTACATCGAGGCCATCGCGAAGGCGGGCCGTGCCGTCTACAACTTGCCGATGTACGTGAACAACGCGCTGCGCGACCCGCTCGAGCCGATCGCGCCGTGGAAGAGCAACTTCGCCAGCGGCGGCCCGACCTACGACGTGATTGACATCTACAAGGCCGCGGCGCCCAGCATCGACATCGCCGCGCCCGACATCTATCACGCTGAATCGGCCAAGGTCAGCGCCCACCTGCAGCAGTTCCAGCGCCCCGACAACGCGCTGTTCGTGCCCGAGCTGGGCAACTCCGAGACCTACGCGCGCTACGTCTACCAGATCCTCGGCCGCGGCTCGATCGGCGTGGCGCCGTTCGGCATCGACTACTTCGACTACGCCAACTTCCCGCTCGGTGCCAAGCGCAGCGACCGCTCGATGGTCGAGCCCTTCGCTCGTGTGTTCAAGGCCTTCGCGCCGATGCAGCGCCAGTGGGCACGCTGGGCCTTCGAAGGCAGCACTTGGGGCGTGGCCGAAGGCGATGACCACGCCGACCAGACGGTGACGATGAAGGGCTGGCAGGCCAAGGTCTCGTTTGGGCAGTGGATGTTCGGCGAGAAGGAATGGCCGGGCAATGCCAAGGAGGCGCCCCCGCACGCCGCGGTGGCACAGGGCGGCGTGGCGATGGCGCAGATCGCCGACGACGAATTCATCCTCGTCGGCCAGTTTGCGCGGATACGGCTGGACGACGCCGAAAGCAGTGGGCGAGCGCTGATCGACCACGCCGAGCAGGGCCACTTCGACGCCAAGGGGCGCTGGATCATGGAACGCCGCTGGAACGGCGACCAGGTCGACTGGGGTTTGAACTTCACTGGCAAGCCGGTGGTGCTCAAGGTCAAGATGGGGCGCTACCAATGAGGTATCCCCGTGCGGGCAAGTGCGTCGCGGGTAGCGCTGGATTGGCGCTGTCGGCAGCGCTGCTCGCCGGCTGTGTCTTCAGACCTCCGGCCGGACAYGTTGCTTCGGCGCTTGAACAACCGCGTCAACGATCAGATCGCCGGCCTGCACGACGGCCGCGACGTCTTCTTTCTCGACATCAACAAGTCGCTGACGAATGCGGACGGCACCGTCTCGCGCGAAGTCATGCCCGACCTGTTGCACCTGAGCGAGAAGGGTTACCGCCAGTGGGCGCGCGCGATCGCGCCGACGCTCGAGCACTTGACCTCCCTGCCATAGCACCTCCGCCGGCACTTCCGACACCATGAGCAACATCACCTACTCCAGCCCGTTTCCGCCCTCGTTCGTCTTCGGGGTGGCTGCCGCTGCCGCGCAGATCGAGGGGGCCACCTTCGTCGACGGCAAGGGCGCGTCGATCTGGGACCACTTCGCCCGCACGCCGGGCAAGGTGAGCAACGGCGACAACCTCGATGTCGCCTGTGACCACTACCACCGGTTCGACGAGGACTTCGCGCTGATGGCCTCGCTGGGCGTCAAGCACTACCGTCTGTCGATCGCCTGGCCGCGCATCTACCCCAACGGTGACGGTGAGGTGAACGAAGCGGGCCTGGACTTCTATCGTCGGCTGCTCGCCAGCTTGGCGCGCCACGACATCACACCCTGGGTGACGCTGTTTCACTGKGACTTGCCGCAGGCGCTGGAAGAGCGGGGCGGCTGGACCTCGCGTGTCACCGTCGATGCCTTCGCCGTCTACGCCCAGACCGTGGTCAAGGCGCTCGCCGGCCAGGCGAAGAACTGGATCACGCTCAACGAGATCCGCTGCTTCACGTGGCTGGCCTACGGCATCGGCAGCAAGGCGCCSGGCCGGCGCGAGAGTGATGCCGTGGTCAACCAGACCATCCACCACGCGCTGCTGGCCCACGGCCATGCGGTGCGCGCGGTGCGCGAATTCGGCGGGCCGGGTGCGCGCGTGGGCCTGACCGACAACTGTGACGTCGCGGTGCCGGTGACGGAAACGCCGGCCGACATCGCCGCGGCCCAGGCCTGGTTCCTCGACAAGAACGCGCACATCCTGGGCGCGATCCATGGTGGCGGCTACTCTCAGGCCTACCTGCAGCGCGTAGGCGAAGCGGCACCGCGGGTGCAGCCGGGAGACTTCGACCTCATCAGCCTGCCCACCGACTTCCTGGGTCTGAACGTCTACACCGCCACCTATGTCCGCGCCGGGCGCGATGGCCAGCCCTATGAGGCGTTGACACTGCCCGCGAACTATCCACGTGCCGACAGCTCATGGCTGAACCTGGTGCCGCAAGCCATCTACTGGGCGCCGCGCATGTGCCACGAGCTGTACGGCAACCGTTCGATCTACATCACCGAGAACGGCTGCGGCTACGACCACGAGCCGGTGGTGGACGGCGAGGTGATCGACATGCACCGCCGCGACTACCTGCGCAATCATTTGCGCGAAGTGCACCGTGCCATCGCCGGCGGGGTGCCGGTGGATGGCTACTTCCTCTGGTCTTTCATCGACAACTACGAGTGGGAAGACGGGTACGAGCGCCGCTTCGGGATCGTGCACTGCGACTTCGAGACGCAGATGCGCACGCCCAAGCTGTCGGCACGCTACTACGCCGACATCATCCGCACGCGGCAGATCATCTAGGCGCCACCCCCATGTCCGCCATTCCCATGACCTTCGCCCCCCACTCGTTGGACCGCTTGCCGATGCGCCAGAAGGTCGGCTACGGCCTGGGCTCGATCCTCGACATGTGGGGCCACTGGCTCTACCAGTCGCTGGCGTACCAGGTGTTCAATGTGTTCCTGGGCATGGCGCCGGGGCTCATCTCGTCGGTGCTGGCGACCAAGATCGTCATCGACGCGGCGTCCGACGCCACCTTCGGCTGGCTGTCGGACAACACCCGCACGCGTTGGGGGCGCCGCCGGCCCTTCATCCTGGTCGGAGGCATGCTCGCCGGCGCCGGGCTGCCGCTGATGTTCGCCGTGGGGCGCGGCTGGACCGACATGCAGTACTTCTGGTTCATGCTCGTGTCGCTGCTCATCTACGTGCCGGCGATGAGCTGCTTCAACATGCCGTGGCTGAGCCTGGGCTCGGAGATGACGCCGGACTACCACGAGCGCACCACCGTCATGCAGGTCAGGAACGCGATCCAGAAGCTGCCGGAGCTGGGGATGTTCGTCGCCGCGCAGTTCACGACGCTGGCGATCTTCAACGACACGAGCGGCAAGCCCGACATTCTGCTGGGCGCGCAGGTCTACACCTCGATCCTGGGGGCGATCATGGTCGCGGTGTCGCTCGCGATGGCCCTGATGCTGCGCGAGCGCTATTACGAGAAGGTGGTGCTTGCGCACGGCAGCAAGGTGCCGTTCCGCGACACCCTGTACCGCACCTTGAAGAACGGGCCGTTCCGCATTCTGCTGAGCGCGATGATGGCCTACGGCATGGCCACGGCGATGGTGTCGGTGCTGGGCTACTACACCACCATCTACTACGTCTGCGGAGGCGACGTCGCGCTGGCGGGGAAGTGGAACTCCGCGATGGGCGTGGCCGGCATGGTCTTCGGCTTCGCCGGCATTCCGTTCTTCGGCGCCATCGCCAAGCGCAAGGGCAAGCGCACCGCGCTCATCGCCGTCTTCGTGGGCGCGATCGCGGCGTTCATCGGCGACTGGTGGTTCTACAACCCGGAGTACCCGGCGCTGCAGTTGCTGGCCTGCGGTTTCGTCGCTTTCACCGGCGCCGGGTTCTGGACGATCTACGGCTCGGCCCTCGCCGATGTCGTCGACCACGACGAACTGGAAACCGGCCAGCGGCGCGAGGGCTCGTTCGCGGCCTGCCAATCGTGGATCTCCAAGGCAGGCATCGCCGTCGGCAGCGGCGCTTCGGGCTGGATCCTGCAGTTGACCGGCTTCGACTCCAAGCTGGCGGTGCAGGGCGAGAACGTGATCCTCGTCATGCGCTTGCTGCTGTCGGGCATCCCGGTCATCGGCCTCGTCATCGCGCTGATCATCGTGCTGCGAATGCAACTCGACGAGCGGCGCATGGGCGAGATCCGCACCGAGCTCGAGGGCCGGCGTGGAACCGTTTGACCCTGGCCAGTTGCGCAACCAACGACACACGGATTGACGATGACAAACGGTCGCTTCAGCCGCCGCCTGTTCTTCACTTCGGCCGCTACTGCCACCGCGAGTGCGGCCGTGTTGCCGACTTTGGCGGCGCCGTCGGCGGCCGACCCGGTCACGGCCCGGCACGGCGTGGGCATCGAAGGCCAGCGCAAGGCCGATCTCGGCCGCGGCATGTTCCTGAATCCAATCGTTCCGGGCGACCACGCCGACCCGACGATCCTGAAGGACGGTGGCGACTACTACATGACGTTCTCGTCGTTCCACCTCTACCCGGGCATCGTGATCTGGCATTCGCGCGACCTGGTCAACTGGGCTCCGATCGTCGCAGCGCTGCACAAGAACATCGGCAGCGTGTGGGCGATGGACCTGGTCAAGCATGGCGGGCGCTACTTCGTCTACATCCCGACGGTCGGGCCCAAGGGCATGGCGATCCATGTGATCCATGCCGACCACATCCGCGGCCCTTGGAGCGACCCGATCGACCTCGGCTTGGAAGGCTGCATCGACCCCGGCCACGTGGTGGACGAGAGCGGCAAGCGGCACCTTTTCTTCAACGGCGTCCGCCGCATCGGTCTCACCGATGACGGCCTGGCCACAGTGGGCAAGCTGGAGCACGCCCACACGCCATGGCAGTACCCGCAGGACTGGGTGGTGGAGATGTTCGCGCCCGAAGGCCCCAAGCTGCTGCGCCGCGGTGACTACTTCTACATGATCGCTGCCGTCGGCGGCACCGCCGGCCCGGCCACCAGCCACATGGTGACGGTGGCGCGTTCGCGCTCGGTCCAAGGGCCCTGGCAGGACTGTCCGTTCAACCCGATCGTGCGCACGAAGAGCGCCGCCGAGCCTTGGTGGTCGCGCGGGCATGCGTCGGTCGTCGAAGGCCCGGCGGGCGACTGGTGGATGGTCTACCACGGCTACGAGAACGGCTACCGGACGCTCGGGCGGCAGGTGCTGCTCGAACCAGTCGAGTGGACCGCCGATGGCTGGCTGCGCGCCAAGGGCGGCACGCTGGACCGCCCGATGCGCAAGCCCAGGGGCGGTCAAGCCAGCCCCGCCGGTTCTGCCCTGAGCGATGATTTCACGGTAAATCGTTTCGGCACCCAATGGGCCATCTTCGATCCGACCGGCGACGAGAGTGACCGCGCGCGCCTCGAAGGCGGCAGCCTGGTACTGCGTGCCATAGGCAAGTCGCTGGCCGACTGCTCGCCGTTGGTCTGCACGGTGGGCGACCGCCACTACGAGGCCGAAGTCGAACTGGAGGTGGGTGAGGGCGCGCAGGGCGGCCTGGCGCTGTTCTACGACGRCCGCGGCCATGTCGGCCTGGGCTTCGGCGGCGGCACGATGTTCATCCACCACTATGGCCAGGATCAGACCTGGGCAAGGGAGAAGGCGCCGGCGCGCCGCTATCGGCTGAAGGTGAGCAACGTCGCGCACGACGTCACCTTCCACTACGCGCTGGATGACGGCCCGTGGATCAAGCAGGCCTGGCAGCGCGAGGTCTCGGGCTACCACCACAACGTGTTCGGCGGCTTTCTCGCCCTGCGCCTGGCGCTCTATGCGGTCGGCAGCGGCGAGGTGCGCTGGCGCAACTTCCATTACCGGGGGCTGCCGGGATGATGGCGCAGTACGCGCAGCGCTGGGA
>NZ_JBFUGE010000031.1:0-25286 GCF_056403075.1 Ideonella sp. P3_A4
TCGCATGCCCAAGCCGAGGGCCGAGTGGCCGAACTCGACCCGCGCGTCGACGCGATGGCGGCGCTGATCGCTCAGGCCGCTGCTGAGTCGCACGATGCGGAGGAGCTGCTCATCGTTGGCCACAGCACCGGTGCCACGCTGGCGGCCAGCGCGCTGTCGCGCGCCTTGGTGCAAGCGCCTGAACTCGGCCGCAGCGGCGGGCCGCAGTTAAGCCTGCTGACGCTGGGCCATTGCACGCCTTTGGTCTACTACTTTGCAACGGCTCACCAATTGCGTAACGAGTTGGACGCACTGACCGCCCATCCGCAGTTGACCTGGGTTGACTACACCGCCCCGGCCGACTGGGCCGGCTGCGGCCGCATTTCACCCTGGCATCGCCCGGGCCCGGCCGTGCTGCACCGTTTGTCGCCCCGCTTCCCGAAGATCCTGCAACCCGAGCGCTACCAGGCCTTGAGGCGCAACCGCTTGGCGATGCACATGCAGTACCTGAAGCCGGCCGACCACGCGGGCCGCTACGATCTGCTGGCTTTCACCGCCGGCAGGCCGACGCTGCGTGATCGGCACCCGCCCGCGCCCCCCTCGACGACTCCATGACCCCCGAACGTTTCTGTCCCCACTACCCGGCGCCGCAGGCCAAGCGCCCGTCCGCCTGGCGCATGTTCTTCAGCAAGCGCCGCTCGTGGCTGGACAGCCTGTACGCCCGCAGCTACCAGATGAAGATGGGCGAGGTGCACCTGCCGGGCGTGGACCTGTACATGGTCAACGAGCCGGCCCTGGTGCGGCGGGTGATGGTGGACGAAGCGGCGGCCTTCCCCAAGCACGCGATGCTGGGCGACGCGTTGCGGCCGCTGCTGGGCGACAGCATCTTCACGACCAACGGCGAGGTGTGGCAACGCCAGCGCTCGTTGATGGACCCGTCGTTCGAGGCGGCACGCATTCGCCATGTGTTCGGCCGCATGCGGGAAGCGGCAGCCGCGATGGCGCAACGCTTGCGCGAGGTGCCCGACGGCGCCGAGCACGATGTCGAGATCGAGATGACGCACGTGGCGGCCGACATCATCCTGCGCACGATCCTCTCGCAACCATTGGACAGTGCCGGCGCGCAGCAGATCTTCGCCGCCTTCGAGCGCTATCAGGAACTGGCGCCACGGTTGATGATGCCGGCCTTTTTCGGCCTGCGCTGGTTGCGGCCGTGGTGGCAGATCCGGCGCAGCCAGCGCGCCGCGGCTGAGATCCGTACTCTGTTGGCCGTGCTGATTCGACCGCGGTACGACGCCGCGCAAGCAGGACAGGCGGTCGTCGAAGGCGACATCCTCGCCACGCTGCTGCAAGTGCGTGATGAGAAGACCGGCCAAGGCTTTGGATTTGATGAGCTGGTCGACCAGGTCGCGATGCTGTTCCTGGCGGGGCATGAGACTTCGGCCAGCGCCTTGTCGTGGGCGCTGCACCTGCTGGCGCATGCGCCCTCGGTGCAGGAGCGTTTGCACGAGGAGGCGCAGGCCAGTTTCGACCCGGACAGCGACGACCCCAGCGCAATCAAGGACCTGGCGCTGGCGCGCAACGTGTTTCGCGAGGCCTTGCGGCTATTTCCGCCGGTCGGCTTCCTGGCACGGCAGTCGGCGGCGGGCTGCACGATGCGCGACAAGCATGTGCCGGCCAACGCGTCGGTGGTCATTTCGCCGTGGTTGATCCAGCGTCACCGTGATCTGTGGGCACGGCCCGATGAGTTCGATCCGGATCGCTATGACGACGACGGGGGCGGCGCAGCGACAGAAGCGTCTGGGCCTTCGGCGCGTGAATCACTGCGGCGCGCCTACCTGCCATTCGGCATGGGGCCCCGCGTGTGCATCGGTGCCGCCTTTGCACAGCAGGAAGCGGCGTTGATCTTGGCCACGCTGGCGCGTAGCTTCCGCGTCGAGCCGGTGCCGGGGCACGTGCCTGAGCCAGTCGGCCGGCTGACGATTCGCGCGGAAAATGGCATTCGACTGCGCGTGTTTCAGCGCCGGGGTGGTGAGGGGCGATGAAAGAGCGGATGGCGGGTTTTCTGGTGATGACGGCGATCGTGCCGATGGCCATCGCCGGCTATCTGCTGCTGGTGTTGATCGGCTTGGGTGGCCCCACCGCGCGTGGCCGCTCCGGCGTGCGTGCGCTGGACCACTTCGTCAATGCGACGCTGTTCAACGGCTATGCGTGGGAGTCGGTTTCGTCGCACGCCTGGCGCGCCCGCGAGCAACGCTGGGCACGCGRCATCATCTGGATCACCGACCGTTTCCAGCCCGGGCATTGCCGCCGCGCCAACAAGCGGGAGCAACCACTGGTCGATCTGATGTTGGCCAAGGGTTTGCACAAGCAAACGATTTTTTGATGGCCCCGACAAGCGCCGCCACGTCGGCGATCCCGACCAGTGGCCGACGCGTGCGGCGCCGGCATGTGCTGTACCTGAGTGGGTTTGATCCGCAGGGCCCGGGTCACTACCACGCGCTGTATGCCGAGCAGGCGGCCCTGCAGTCCAAGGTCAGCGGAGACCGGATCACGGTGGGGCCACGCCAGCGCGCCGGGAGCAACGCGGCCTGGGATGTGCGCTGGCAAGGCGCCGACGGCGGCGAGCCGGTCGACACCCGCTACGAATTCCTGCGCTGGGACGACATCGTGCGCCAGCATTGGCCGCGCGGGCAGATGCGCCTGCTGGCGGTGACCGTGGGCGCCACGGCACGCCTTCTGGGCAATGGATCACTGTGGCGCATTCTTCAGACGAGCTGGCCTGCGTTTCTGGCGCTGAGCCTGCCTGCTGCGTTGCTGGCGGGTGTGCTGCTCTCTCTGCTTGGTCTAGCCGCGCTTGGATGGTGGGTGGGCACCCAGTTGGCTTCATGGCTTGGCGTCGCACTGGTCGTTGTCGGCATCGCGCCATTGCGCGCCTGGGCTCAACGCGCGCAAACCAAAGTGCAGATGGCGTGGCTGATGCGCAGCGCGAGCGTCGTCCTGCAGCAAGCACGTGGGCGATTGCCTGCACTGGAGGAGCGGCTCGACCAGTTCGCGAAGCGATTGCGCGAGTTGGTCGATGCCTCCGCGGTCGACGAGGTGCTGGTCGTGGGCCACAGCTCGGGGGCGATGCTCGCAGTGAGTGTAGTCGCCCGCGCATTGCGCGCCGACCCGCAGTTGCTACAGCGCCCAACTTCGCTGTCGATGCTGACGCTCGGGGAGTGCATTCCTTTGCTCAGCTACCAACCGGAGGCGACGGCATTCCGGCAAGAGCTCGGCGTTCTTCGGGGTGCGCGCGATCTGAACTGGATCGACGTCACCGCACCGCCGGATGGTTGCTGCTTTGCGCTGATCGATCCGACCGAAGTGTGTGAGGACGGCTTGCCGGATGGGAACCGTGGATTGAGCGGGCCGAAGAGGGTATCGCCCAGGTTTGCGCAGTGCTTTCCGCCCGAGCGTTATCAAGCGGTTCGACGCGACAAGTACCGCTGCCATTTCCAGTACTTGATGGCCGTTGAAGTGCCAGGCACCTACGATTACTTTGCGCTGAGCGCTGGCCCACGATGGTTGGCCGACAGCTTTGCGCATCAACCCGCAGTCACGAGCTTCACCGACTTCCAGCGCTTCGGCGGGCCGCGTCGATGAAATTTGCCGTCGTGACGCTCGGCAGTGCGGGAGATCTACACCCGTTCCTCGCCATCGCGCACGAACTGGTGCGGCGCGGCCATGAGGTGCAGCTGTTGTCGCAAGCTCCTTACGAGAACCAGTCGCTGGCCGAAGGTGTGCCTTTTCGAGCAGTAGTCGATGCCGCTGCACATGAGCGCACATTGAAGCACCCGCTGCTGTGGCACCCGCTGCATGGGTTCGGCGTGCTGTGGCGACACCTCGCGGTACCGGCGATCGAGCCGACTTGCGAAGCGCTCGGTGAACTGGCCCATTCCGCCTCGGCATCTGGGGAGCGTCTGACGGTTCTAGCGTCACCACTGGCAGCAGGCGCACGCTTCGCACGCGAACGCTGGCCACATCAGATTCGCCTGCTCTCGGGCTACACCGCCCCTATGGGCTTGCGCAGCATCGAGGATCCGATGTTCCTGGGTGCTTGGCGCGTGCCGCCATGGATGCCATCCTCGGGTCGACGAATGCTGTGGCGTCTGCTCGACCGATGGAAGCTGGAACCTATGGCCCGGCCCGCGCTGAAGCGCTGGCAAAGCCAATGGCAAACGTCAGAGATCAAAAGCTCTGCGTTCAGCAATTGGCTGCATTCCCCGGATGGCGGCATTGCGCTGTATCCGCGCGAGTTCGCGGCTGTTCCGCAAGCTTGGCAGCGGCGAGGCGTGGTGCAGACGGGCTTTCCGCTTTTCGAGCCCGAACACCAGAAACCGCTGCCCACAGAACTGATCGAATTCATTCGTCAATATCCGCGGTACGTGCTGATTTATCCGGGCTCAGCGGCCATAGCGGCACAGCAATTCAGCGAATTGATCCTGCCAACGTGCACGAGACTCGGTTTGCCGACGGTCGTTCTGTCGCCACATCTTCGCGGCGAGTCGCCTGTGCGGGCGTTGGACGCATCTTCTAATGTCTTCGCGATTGATCAAGCGCCGCTAGGTCAGTTACTGCAAGGTGCACGCCTGTTTGTACATCACGGGGGAATCGGCAGCGTCGCTCAGGCATTGAGGCATACCGTTCCGCAGTTGATACTCGCTTCCGCCTACGACCAGTTCGAGAACGGATGCCGAGTGAATGCTCTCGGCGGCGGCGATTGGACACCCTTGGCTGAGGCCAGCATATCAAGCGTCAGCTCCATGCTCAGCAGTCTGCTTTCGCGAGCAACTTCTGCTGAGTCATCCGAAATGAGGCTGAATTCGCTGGCATTTGCGGCCGCAAGTATTTCCAACGCGCAAACCTGCGATGTTCTAGAAGGCCGATCCGCGGCCTGATTGATGCCAGGCCGCGGACTGATACTGACAGTCCGATAGAGATATCGAAGACCGGAAAAGGAAAAGGAAAAGGCCCGACTGCAACGCAATCGGGCCTTTCGGATATTAGCCTGACGATGTCCTACTTTCACACGGGAATCCGCACTATCATCGGCGCAGAGGCGTTTCACTGTCCTGTTCGGGATGGGAAGGAGTGGGACCACCTCGCTATGGTCATCAGGCTTAACTTGTTGCCTGATAGTCTTTAGGACTACCAAGCCAATTCAATAGAGTCGAATTATATGATTGCGTACACCGGATTAACGGCATAACTATAAATTCTCAACCAGTCTACTCTGACGTAGATTCTACATCAAAGTTATAGGGTCAAGCCTCACGAGCAATTAGTACTGGTTAGCTTAACGCATTACTGCGCTTCCACACCCAGCCTATCAACGTCCTGGTCTCGAACGACTCTTCAGGGGGCTCAAGGCCCCGGCAAGACTCATCTTGAGACGAGTTTCCCGCTTAGATGCTTTCAGCGGTTATCTCTTCCGCACTTAGCTACTCGGCAATGCCATTGGCATGACAACCGATACACCAGCGGTGCGTCCACTCCGGTCCTCTCGTACTAGGAGCAGGCTCTCTCAATCTTGCAGCGCCCACGGAAGATAGGGACCAAACTGTCTCACGACGTTTTAAACCCAGCTCACGTACCTCTTTAAATGGCGAACAGCCATACCCTTGGGACCGGCTACAGCCCCAGGATGAGATGAGCCGACATCGAGGTGCCAAACACCGCCGTCGATATGAACTCTTGGGCGGTATCAGCCTGTTATCCCCAGAGTACCTTTTATCCGTTGAGCGATGGCCCTTCCATACAGAACCACCGGATCACTTTGTCCTACTTTCGTACCTGCTCGACTTGTCAGTCTCGCAGTCAAGCACGCTTATGCCAATGCACTATCACCACGATTTCCGACCGTGGCTAGCGTACCTTCGAACTCCTCCGTTACACTTTGGGAGGAGACCGCCCCAGTCAAACTGCCCACCATACACTGTCCCCATCCCGGATAACGGGACAAGGTTAGAACCTCAAACACACCAGGGTGGTATTTCAACGTTGGCTCCATGGCACCTAGCGGCACCACTTCAAAGCCTCCCACCTATCCTACACAGATCTGTTCAAAGTCCAATGTAAAGCTACAGTAAAGGTTCATGGGGTCTTTCCGTCTTTCCGCGGGGAGATTGCATCATCACAAACATTTCAACTTCGCTGAGTCTCTGGAGGAGACAGTGTGGCCATCGTTACGCCATTCGTGCAGGTCGGAACTTACCCGACAAGGAATTTCGCTACCTTAGGACCGTTATAGTTACGGCCGCCGTTTACTGGGACTTCAATCAAGAGCTTGCACCCCATCATTTAATCTTCCAGCACCGGGCAGGCGTCACACCCTATACGTCGACTTTCGTCTTTGCAGAGTGCTGTGTTTTTAATAAACAGTCGCAGCCACCGATTCTCTGCGGCCTCATTGGGCTCCGTTTGTACAACTTCACCTACTAGAGGCACACCTTCTTCCGAAGTTACGGTGTCAATTTGCCGAGTTCCTTCTCCAGAGTTCTCTCAAGCGCCTGAGAATACTCATCACGCGCACCAGTGTCGGTTTGCGGTACGGTCGTCTATAGCTGAAGCTTAGTGGCTTTTCCTGGAAGCAGGGTATCACTCACTTCGGCGGCAAGCCGCTTCGTTATCACCCCTCATCTAAGCCTGGCGGATTTGCCTACCAGGCATGACTACAGGCTTGAACCGGGACATCCAACACCCGGCTGAGCTAACCTTCTCCGTCCCCACATCGCACTATAGATCGGTACAGGAATATTGACCTGTTTCCCATCAGCTACGCATCTCTGCCTCGCCTTAGGGGCCGACTCACCCTACGCCGATGAACGTTGCGTAGGAAACCTTGCGCTTACGGCGAGGGGGCTTTTCACCCCCTTTAACGCTACTCATGTCAGCATTCGCACTTCTGATACCTCCAGCAGACCTCACGATCCACCTTCACAGGCGTACAGAACGCTCTCCTACCACTTGCTATTGCTAGCAAATCCGCAGCTTCGGTAACTGGCTTAGCCCCGTTACATYTTCSGCGCAGGACGACTCGATCAGTGAGCTATTACGCTTTCTTTAAATGGTGGCTGCTTCTAAGCCAACATCCTGRYTGTYTTRGYCTTCCCACWTCGTTTCCCACTTAGCCAATTTTGGGGACCTTAGCTGGYGGTCTGGGYTGTTTCCCTCTTGAGTCCGGACGTTAGCACCCGGTGCTCTGTCTCCCAAGCTGTACTCATCGGTATTCGGAGTTTGCAATGGTTTGGTAAGTCGCCATGACCCCCTAGCCATAACAGTGCTCTACCCCCGATGGTAATACTTGAGGCACTACCTAAATAGTTTTCGGAGAGAACCAGCTATCTCCAGGTTTGTTTAGCCTTTCACCCCTATCCACAGCTCATCCGCTAGTTTTGCAACACTAGTYGGTTCGGACCTCCAGTGCGTGTTACCKYACCTTCAYCCTGGMCATGGRTAGATCACCTGGTTTCGGGTCTACACCCAGCGACTAAGACGCCCTATTCGGACTCGGTTTCCCTTCGCCTTCCCTATTCGGTTAAGCTTGCCACTGAATGTAAGTCGCTGACCCATTATACAAAAGGTACGCCGTCACCCTTGCGGGCTCCGACTTTTTGTATGCATGCGGTTTCAGGATCTATTTCACTCCCCTCCCGGGGTTCTTTTCGCCTTTCCCTCACGGTACTAGTTCACTATCGGTCGATTACGAGTATTTAGCCTTGGAGGATGGTCCCCCCATATTCAGACAGGATTTCACGTGTCCCGCCCTACTTGTCGCACGCTTAGTTCCACAATCGGCTTTTTTCATACGGGGCTATCACCCGCTGTGGCCGGACTTTCCATTCCGTTCTGATAAACCAACTGCTAAAACGTGCAGGCTGTTCCGATTTCGCTCGCCACTACTTTCGGAATCTCGGTTGATGTCTTTTCCTCGAGCTACTGAGATGTTTCAGTTCACCCGGTTCGCCTCGCATGACTATGTATTCATCATGCGATACCCCTAAGGGTGGGTTTCCCCATTCGGAAATCTCCGGATCAAAGCTTATTTGCCAGCTCCCCGAAGCTTATCGCAGGCTATCACGTCCTTCGTCGCCTGTAATCGCCAAGGCATCCACCACATGCACTTAGTCACTTGACCCTATAACTTTGACGTCCAATGCTTAAGAACGTCGGTCAAGGACTGGTATCAATCGCCCACGCTAGAGCGATCGATATTTGAGTATTCACGTTATGCCGTTCTTCAAAATCTTGCTTTTGCAAGTTGAAGTTCTGGTGACGCAATCATATGCCGCTGATGGCACGGTGCCGTTCGGGCCTTTACCCCCGAGCAGCTTTCCATCAGCAGCGCTAATTCGACTCTATGAATTGTTAAAGAACAACAGCTAACTTTCGTCAGCAAACCCAAGCATCCGACAAGATGTTTGGGTTTGCTTTCGACAGCGTGAGTGGGATGGTGGAGGATGACGGGATCGAACCGACGACCCCCTGCTTGCAAAGCAGGTGCTCTCCCAGCTGAGCTAATCCCCCGATCCTTTTGCAGGTCGCGTTGGTGGGTCTGGTTGGATTCGAACCAACGACCCCCGCCTTATCAAGACGGTGCTCTAACCGACTGAGCTACAGACCCACGCATCTTTAATGACCGCGAGCCCGGTGTCTTTTCACGTCAGCCGGCTTGCTAGATAACAACCAAGGCCATCTTGACGCTCACCAGGCTCACGCTCTCACTCACTGTTGTGTTCACAGCCGATAAGTGTGGGTGCAAGAAATTGAGTGCTGTCTGTTTCGCTTCGGCTACGCTTTGCGCTGATCTTGCGAACAGCATCAAAGTCGCGCTTTGGCATTTCCAGAAAGGAGGTGATCCAGCCGCACCTTCCGATACGGCTACCTTGTTACGACTTCACCCCAGTCACGAACCCTGCCGTGGTAATCGCCCCCCTTGCGGTTAGGCTAACYACTTCTGGCAGAACCCGCTCCCATGGTGTGACGGGCGGTGTGTACAAGACCCGGGAACGTATTCACCGCGGCAAGCTGATCCGCGATTACTAGCGATTCCGACTTCACGCAGTCGAGTTGCAGACTGCGATCCGGACTACGACCGGTTTTCTGGGATTAGCTCCCCCTCGCGGGTTGGCAGCCCTCTGTACCGGCCATTGTATGACGTGTGTAGCCCTACCCATAAGGGCCATGAGGACCTGACGTCATCCCCACCTTCCTCCGGTTTGTCACCGGCAGTCTCATTAGAGTGCCCTTTCGTAGCAACTAATGACAAGGGTTGCGCTCGTTGCGGGACTTAACCCAACATCTCACGACACGAGCTGACGACGGCCATGCAGCACCTGTGTCCTGGTTCTCTTTCGAGCACTTTCACATCTCTGCAAAATTCCAGGCATGTCAAGGGTAGGTAAGGTTTTTCGCGTTGCATCGAATTAAACCACATCATCCACCGCTTGTGCGGGTCCCCGTCAATTCCTTTGAGTTTCAACCTTGCGGCCGTACTCCCCAGGCGGTCAACTTCACGCGTTAGCTACGTTACTGAGAAGGAACCTTCCCAACAACCAGTTGACATCGTTTAGGGCGTGGACTACCAGGGTATCTAATCCTGTTTGCTCCCCACGCTTTCGTGCATGAGCGTCAGTGCAGGCCCAGGGGATTGCCTTCGCCATCGGTGTTCCTCCGCATATCTACGCATTTCACTGCTACACGCGGAATTCCATCCCCCTCTGCCGCACTCCAGCTATGCAGTCACAAATGCAGTTCCCAGGTTGAGCCCGGGGATTTCACATCTGTCTTGCATAACCGCCTGCGCACGCTTTACGCCCAGTAATTCCGATTAACGCTTGCACCCTACGTATTACCGCGGCTGCTGGCACGTAGTTAGCCGGTGCTTATTCTTCAGGTACCGTCATCCCCCAGGGGTATTAGCCCAAAGGATTTCTTCCCTGACAAAAGCGGTTTACAACCCGAAGGCCTTCTTCCCGCACGCGGCATGGCTGGATCAGGCTTTCGCCCATTGTCCAAAATTCCCCACTGCTGCCTCCCGTAGGAGTCTGGGCCGTGTCTCAGTCCCAGTGTGGCTGGTCGTCCTCTCAGACCAGCTACAGATCGTCGCCTTGGTAGGCTTTTACCCCACCAACTAGCTAATCTGACATCGGCCGCTCCAATAGCGAGAGGTCTTGCGATCCCCCCCTTTCACCCGTAGGTCGTATGCGGTATTAATCCGGCTTTCGCCGGGCTATCCCCCACTACTGGGCACGTTCCGATGCATTACTCACCCGTTCGCCACTCGTCGCCAGGTTGCCCCGCGTTACCGTTCGACTTGCATGTGTAAGGCATGCCGCCAGCGTTCAATCTGAGCCAGGATCAAACTCTTCAGTTCGATCTTGAATTTCGCTCAAAGAATTGAAGTGAACTTCACTTCCATGAGCATTTAAAGTCTTGCGACTCGCTTGATTACTCAAGCAAGCACTCGCCTTCAAACACCCACGCTTATCGGCTGTTAGTTTTTAAAGAACTTGTCGTCTGCTTTCGCTTTCGACTCGTTGCAGATCAGTGATCAGCAAAGAAGGAAGATTTTGACTTGTTTTTAAAACCTTGTCAAGCGCTCAACCTTTCCGCGCTTTTCGCCGCACCTTTCGGTTTGGCCGCTGATTTCGCGAATTGGCCGGGGCCTTTTGCTTGTCAGCGTCTGCCTGCGTTTGCGAGCAGCGAAGCCCACGACTATAGCAGTCTTTCAAACTGCAATGCAAGCGGGTCGCCGAAATTTGTTGGGCGCCCTGTTCAGGGCCTTCAGTTCGGGCGCGACTTCAGCAGCGCCACGCAGGCGTCCTGCGGCGAGTCTGCTGCCAGCACGGCGCCGATCTGCGTCCGCAATGCGCGCACGTCGGCGCGCAACACGCGCTGCTTGATCGACGCCACCTGCGCCGGGTGCATCGAGAAACTGCGCAGCCCCATCGCGAGCAGCAGCTCAGTGAAGGTCGCGTCACCTGCCATTTCGCCGCACACGCTGACCCCCTTGCCCGCCTCGTTGGCGCAAGCGATGGTGCGCTCAACCAGTTGCAGCACCGCCGGATGCCACGGGTCATACAAGTGGGCGACCGCCTCGTCGGCACGGTCGATGGCCAGCGTGTACTGGATCAGGTCGTTCGTCCCGATGGAGACGAAGTCGAAGTAGCGCATCAGGTTGGGCATCATCAATGCCGCCGCGGGGACCTCGATCATGGCGCCCAGCTCGACGTTGGTGTAGGCCACACCTTCGGCACTCAGCTGCGCCTTGGCGCGCTCGACCGCCTGCAGGAACTGATGGACTTCGCTCATCTGRGCCACCATTGGCACCAGGATGCGAACCTTGCCAAAGGCGCTGGCGCGCAGGATGGCGCGCAGCTGCCGCCCGAACATCTCGGGCTCGGCCAGGCTCCAGCGGATGGCACGCAGGCCCAACGCCGGGTTCAATGAATGCTCGTGGCGCAACTCGTGCGCCGACATCCGGTCCAGCGGCTTGTCGGCGCCCACGTCAACGGTGCGGATCGTGACCGGCAAGCCACCCATCGCCTGGACCACCGCGCGGTAGGCCTCGAACTGCTCTTTTTCATCGGGCAGTTCGCCGTCACGGTTCATGAAGAGGAACTCGCTGCGGAACAGGCCCACGCCAACCGCACCGGCTTCGATCGCCGCCGCGGCGTCGGAAGGCAGCTCGATGTTTGCCAGCAGTTCGATCACCTGGCCATCCAGCGTGACCGACGGGGTGTGCCGCAACCGGTTCAGTTTGGCCCGCTCGAGCTCGATCTGGCGTTGGCGGAAGCGGTATTCCTCCAGCACGATCGGCGACGGGTTGACGATCAGCACGCCGGTGTCGCCGTCGATGATGATCCAGTCGTCCTGGCGCACGATGCGGCTGGCTTCGCGTGCGCCCACCACGGCCGGAATATCCATGCTGCGGGCGACGATGGCCGTGTGCGAGGTCTTCCCGCCCACGTCGGTGACAAAGCCGGTGAATACGCTTCGCTTGAACTGCAGCATGTCGGCCGGCGCAATATCGCTGGCCACCAGGATCAAGGGGTCTTCACCGGCAAAGTCGCGCGCACTCCCTGCGGCGCCGTGGCCGTTCGGTGCTGTCTGCCGAGCCAGCGCCTTCAGCACGCGCTCCACGACCTGCTCGAGGTCGGCCTTGCGTTCGCGCAGGTACTCGTCCTCCATCTCGTCGAACTGGCGGGCAATCACCTCCAGCTGCGCCGACATCGCCCATTCGGCGTTGTAGTGGCGCTCGACGATCCACTGCTTGGTGGCGTCGGACAGCATTTCATCGTGCAGCAGCATCAAGTGCACGTCTAGCAGCGCCACCAACTCGGCGTGCGCTTCCTCGAGCACCTCGCTTTTCAGCGCGCCCAACTCGGCCGCCACTTCGTTGCGCGCATCGCGAAGGCGGGCCACCTCGGCCTCGACCTGGTCGTTGTCGATGAAGTAGTGCGCCACGTCGACTCGGCTGGAGGCGACCAGCACCGCCCGGCCGATTGCGACGCCGCGAGACACCGGCTGACCGAAGACCTGGATGCTCATGGCTTCACTGTAGCAGCCGGTCCGTGAGTTCGTAGGCGGTCACCGCCCCTGTCACGGCAGCGTCACCCGTCGGTCATGCACAGGTCATCGCGGGGCCTGAGCATTTGCGGCAACACCAAGGAAAGACGCTGTCATGAAAGACCTGCCGAACCCCGCTCTGCCGCCGCTCAGCTCAATGGACTTCCGCTTCGGCCGCACCGCGTCGGGCCAAGAACATGCCCCGCGCGAAGGACGAGCGGCGCGCGACATCAACGTCGGCCCGTGGCACGCAGGGGCGGATGCGCTGGCGCCGACCAAGCCGGCCGCCACCCGCGAGCCGGACTTCGAAGTACGCTGGGCTCGCCATGCGGACGAGGTTCGCGCTGCGCAGCGCCTGCGCCATGAGGTGTTCGTCGGCGAAATGGGCGCGCGCTTGACGCTGCCGCCCAACGCGCCCGCCGGGCACGATGTCGACCTGTTCGACGACTTCTGCGAGCACCTGCTCGTGCGCACGCCTGCCACCGACGACACCCCCGGGCAGGTGATTGGCACCTACCGCGTTCTGACGCCGACGGCCGCCCGGCGCGCCGGTGGTTACTACAGCGACACCGAATTCGACCTCACCCGCCTGCGCCCGCTGCGCGACCGCATGGCCGAATTGGGCCGCTCGTGCGTGCACCCGCAGTTCCGCTCGGGCGGCGCGATCCYGGCGCTGTGGGGCGCGCTGGCGGAGTTCATGAGCAGCAACAAGCTCGACACCATGGTCGGTTGCGCCAGCATCGGCATGCGCGACGGTGGCCACACCGCCGCCAGCCTGTGGGCGCGGCTCCAAGCCAGCCATCTGGCCGGCCTGGAATACCAGGTTCGCCCACGGTTGCCGCTGCCAGTGGACGAACTCGATCAAAACCTGGACGTCGAACCGCCGGCGCTGATCAAGGGTTATTTGCGCTGCGGCGCCAAGGTTCTGGGCGCACCGGCCTGGGACCCGGACTTCAACACCGCGGACCTGCCGCTGCTGCTGCGCCTGTCGGACCTGCCGGCGCGCTACCGCAAGCATTTCCTCGGCGCCTGAGCGCCGGCGAACCGAAGGCCTACTGGCCTTCGCCGAACTTGTCGTCGATCAACGCGACGATGGCGTCTATCGCCTGCTGCTCGTCGGCGCCTTCGGTTTCGATTTCAACCTGGCTGCCAACCCCGGCGGCCAACATCATGACCCCCATGATGCTTTTGGCGTTCACGCGGCGGCTGTTGCGGCTCATGAACACCTCGCACTGAAAGCCGCCAGCCAGCTTGGTCAGCTTGGCCGATGCGCGGGCATGCAGGCCCAGCTTATTGCTGATGGTGACGGTGCGTCGAATCATTCGGCTGCGAGTGTAGTGGCTGGTCCTGGGGTTTCTGGGGCGACGCCGGCATCACCCCCTGTGTGCCGCCCACGAGGGCGCGCTCCACCAGGGTGTCGATCGGCTGCTGCGCATAGGCCAGGGCGCGCCACAGCATCGGGACGTTCAAGCCCACCACCAGGCGCACGCCAACTCCGTCGGCCACGCGCTGGGCAGCGTTGCAAGGCGTCGCGCCGAACACGTCGACCAGGATCAGGACCTCGCCCCCCGCCGCGCCGGCCGCCGCCTGGGTGACCGCGGCGCGGATCTCTTGTTCTGCGGTTTCCGCCGACCAATCGGGCCAGACGTCCACGATCAGCAGCGCTTCGCTGCGCTCGGCAAACACATGCCGGGCAACGGCCTGCAAGGCAGTCGCCAACGGGGCGTGCGCAACAATCACCAAACCGGCCATGGCGACATTATTGGCGATGAGCTCGCACTCACAGTGCGAAGTGCAGCCCTTCGAAGAACGGAGTGCTGGCCCGCGCGTCGGGCTTGGTGTCGATCACGGTGGCCTGGACGACCCAGGTGCCCCGGGCGAACACGGCCGTGTCCAGGCTGAGCGGMGAGCCATCGGGGCGCTGGCTGTTCAGTTGCCAGCGGCCTGCCGCCGGTTGGGGCGTTGCCCCGGTCAGGCTCCAGCCAGTGGGGGCAGCTGTCACGGTCGGGCTGGCGAGCTTGCCGAGGGTGGCGTCACGCAGGGCCGACAAAGCCGGGGCCACCGCCGCGGGATCCTTCATATCCACCACGCTGACGGCGAACGTGGCACCACTCGCCTCGCAGGCCTGCATCTCCATCGTCACCGCCGCGCCGGCCAGCTCGATCTGGCGGCGCTGCCCAACGGGGCGGCAAGGGAACATCGCGGCCAAGCCAGGCCCGTCGATCTGCGCTTCACGCCAGTCCAGTGCGGGCGAGCAAGCGGCCAGCCAAGCCGCAACCAGCATTGGAAAGGCCTTCGCCATCACCGGCCGCCGAACAGCGTCCAGTGGGGCAGCAAGAGAAAAAGTGGCCGGGACAGCATGCATTCGGCGCATTATCTCGGCCGGTGCGCCACGCCCCCGAGGCGAAGGCGGCTCGAACGTTGGGTCCAAGGAGGCATGCCCATGGCTGATGTGGTTCTGGTCCACGGTGCGTGGCACGGCGCCTGGTGCTGGCGCAAGCTGCTGCCAAGCCTGTGGGCGGCCGGACACCGGACGTTCGCGGTGGACTTGAATGGTTTGGGCGCGCGGCGTCATCTCTTTCGTGCCGACATCGGTCTCGCCGACCACATCCAGGACGTGGTCGCGACCTTGGAAGCCGAAGAGCTGCAAGACGCCGTTCTGGTCGGCCACAGCTACGCGGGCATGGTCATCACCGGCGTGGCCGACCGCTGTGCCGAACGGCTCTCCGCCCTGGTCTATCTGGACGCCGTGGTGCCGCAAAGCGGTGAAAGCTGGTCCAGCACGCACACCGCCACCACCCAGGCCGAACGGCGAGCCCAGATTGCCGAACACGGGGGATTGGCACCGCCCGACCCAACGGCCTTCGGCTTGGAAGGCGCCGACCGCGACTGGGTGCTGCGCCGCCAAAGCCTGCATCCCGGCGCCTGTTACGACGAGCCGCTGCACTTTGACGCCGCCCGCGGGTCTGGCCTGCGTCGGCTCTTCATCGACTGCCAGTCGCCCGCCTTGCCGACCATTGCCACCAGCCGGCAGCGGGCTCGGTCCCAACCCGGCTGGCAGGTCTTCGCCTTGCAAACCGGCCACGACGCCATGATTTCGGCACCTGAGAAACTCGCTTCGTTGCTGGCGCCCGTATTGACTGCCGACTGAAACGCGAACAAATTCACGAATGAATCCGTCACAGCCCTCTGCCCCCCAAGAACCGTGGGATGGACCCAGCTGTCACAAACGGACACCATTCAAGGCAGGAAATCACGACCCGGTTGAACCGATCGGGCTCTCCGCTACCAAGTATTTCTCGGCCAGCTCGCTGGTCGTCAGGGAGGGTCTGTGATCGGCGAACACATTGCCATGAACGCGCCAGACAGACTCCCTTCCACCATGCGTGCCGCGAATCCGACTTGGCCGCCCGAGGGCCAGGAAGAACACTACCGCGCGCTGATCGCGCAAGTCGGCAGCGAAATCAGCGTCTCGCTGTCGAGTGCGCTGGAGCGGGTGACCGCGCTGGCCACCACCGGCAAGATCGACCGCCCTGGCCTGAAGGCGCTGCGCGACGAGATCGAGCTGGCCCGCCGCATCGGCATGATGGGCCAGCAGCTGGCGCGTTTTGCGTCCGGCCGCATCCGCCAGTCGCCCGAGGCCTTGAGCCTGACGCAGATGACGCGAGACGTGCTGGTGCAGCGCAGCCGAGAGATCAGTGCCCGCGGCGTCGATGTGCGGCAGTCCATGCGCCCGATCGACGTGATCGTCGACGCCACTCTGCTGCACTCGCTGCTGCAGGCGCTGGTCGACTGGACGATGGAGCACGCCCAGGCCAACCTCGAATTCCGCATCGACCTGCGGCCCTGGCCGCCCCATGCGCGGCTGAGCTGTCACTTCAGCCACCGCCCGCCGGCCGAGGTGAACGGCGACGATTTCGCGCGCAATGACGGCGACACGCCGATCGACCAGCTCGACACGATGAGCTGGCGCCTGGTGCAGCAGATTGCCTGGGCGCTGAAGCTCGGGCTCGAGCGGGTCGACGGGCCGGAGGGCATCGCCGCCGTGACGATCGAGTTCCCGCAGACGGTGACCGACCAGATGGAAGGCGTCACCGCGATCGAGATCGACCAGGGTTTCGGCGTGTCCGACAACTCCAAGCCGTTGGCTGGCGCCCAGGTGCTGGTGCTCGCGGGCCGACGCGACCTGCGCACGGACATCCGAGAAGCCACCCGCCACATGGGCCTGGTGGTCGACTATGTCAGCTCGGTCGACGAGGCCGAAGAGTTCTGCCGCGACGCGCTGCCGCAGGCGGTGATCTACGAATCAGCCTTGGCCGGTCAGCGTTTCGACCGCCTGCGCGCCAGCATCGAAACCGATGTGCCGCACTTCGTGTTCATCGAAATCGCGCAGGAAGGCAACGCCTTTGCGCTGTCCAACGAGGGCGATCGCCAACACGCCACGCTGGGCCGCGAAGCGGTGCTGGCCTCGCTGCCGTCGGCACTGATCTTCGAACTGTCGCGCACGCTGTAGGCTGGCCCAGGGGGTGGCGAGTCGCCGCCCCCACCCTTGCCTCAGCCCTTGCCGAACACCTTGCTGAGGATCTCGCTGCCGGTGCCCACCGGGTCCTTGCGGATCTTCTTTTCCTCTTCGCCGATCATCCAGTACAGCCCGTCCAGCGCCTTGCGGGTGACGTAGAGCTGGACGTTCGCGTCTTCCTTTTTCATCAGCCCGAAGCCGCTGGCCTTGCCGGCCACCGCGTTGTATTTGTCGGCCAGCGAAACCTTTTCGGTCGCTTCGGTCACGATCGGCAGGAACTTCTCGCCCAGCGGCACCCGGGTCTTGCCGGAAAAGTACTGGGTCACCGACGTGTCGTTGCCGCGCACGATCTTCACCGCGTCGGCCACGCTGAGCGTCTTCACCGCTTCGAGCAACAGGGCCTCAGCCTCCGGCACTGCCGCCTCGGCGGCGCGGTTCATCGCAGTGACCAGTTCATCGACTTTTTTCTGYTGGCCGGTGAACTTCAGGATCTGCGCCGCATCTTTCATGAACCCCGGCAGCGGGATCATCACCTTCGGGTTCTTCAGGAAGCCGTCGGTGCGGCCCAGCAGGCTGACCGCCGAGGTGGCGCCGCGTTCCAGCGCCGTCTTCACCCCCAACGAAGCGTCACCTTCGCTGAGCCAGCCGCCCAACGAAGCCCGTGCGGCGGGGCTGAGCCCGAATCCGAGCCACAGCAAGCTTCCGGACACCGTCGTAAACTGCCTTCGCTGCATCGCCTGACCCTCTCATGGACATTGAACGCCGCCGCCATCTTGCACGCTCACTGAGTCTGGTGGCAACCGCACCGCTGGCTTCGCTGGGCTTGAGCGCCTGCTCGGCCCGCGAAAGCGCACCCGACGTGGGCTACACGCTGCTGAACGGCGCGAAAGCCCAACTCAAGTCGCAGCAAGGCAAGGTGATGCTGGTCAACTTTTGGGCAACCAGCTGCACGACCTGCGTCGGCGAGATGCCGCAAATCATCTCCACCCACGAAAAGTTCAAGGGCCGCGGCTTCGACACGCTGGYGGTGGCGATGAGCTACGACCCGCCGGCCTACGTGGCCAGCTTTGCCGAGCAACGCAAGCTGCCCTTCGGCGTGGCGATCGACAACACCGGCAGCGTGGCCAAAGCGTTTGGCGATGTGCGGCTGACGCCCACCACTTTCTTGCTCGACAAGAAGGGCGRCATCGTCAAGAAATTCGTCGGTGCGCCCGATTTCGCTGCCCTGCACGGGCTGATCGAAGACCTGTTGAAGGAGGCCTGAGCGGCGTCCGCTCGCTCAGGCTGCGCCGGCTAGACCCCAGCGTGGGCGGCCTGCTGGTCAGCGTGGTAGCTGGAACGCACCATCGCGCCGACGGCGGCGTGGCTGAAACCCATCTTCTGCGCTTCGGTCTCGAACATCTTGAAGGTGTCCGGGTGCACGTAGCGGCGCACCGGCAGGTGGTGGCCCGATGGCGCCAGGTACTGGCCGATCGTCAGCATGTCGACACCGTGTGCCCGCATGTCGCGCATCACGTCAAGGATCTCTTCGTCGGTCTCGCCCAGGCCGACCATCAGGCCGCTCTTGGTCGGCACATGGGGCACGGCGTCCTTGAAGCGCTTGAGCAGGTTCAGGCTGAACTGGTAGTCCGAACCCGGACGCGCTTCCTTGTACAGGCGCGGCGCGGTCTCGAGGTTGTGGTTCATCACGTCCGGCGGCGCGGCCTTGAGGATGTCCAGCGCACGGTCCATGCRGCCGCGGAAGTCGGGCGTCAGGATCTCGATCTGCGTCGCCGGCGACAGCTCGCGCACCTGGCGGATGCAGTCGACGAAGTGGCCGGCACCGCCGTCGCGCAGGTCGTCGCGGTCGACGCTGGTGATCACCACGTACTTCAGCTTCAGCGCGGCGATCGTCTTGGCCAGGTTGGCCGGCTCATCCACGTCCAGTGGGTCCGGCCGGCCATGGCCGACGTCGCAGAACGGGCAGCGGCGCGTGCACTTGTCACCCATGATCATGAAGGTCGCCGTGCCCTTGCCGAAGCATTCGCCGATGTTCGGGCACGAGGCTTCTTCGCAGACGGTATGAAGCTTGTGCTCACGCAGGATCTGCTTGATCTCGTAGAAGCGCGTCGTCGGCGAACCGGCCCGCACGCGGATCCAGTCGGGCTTCTTCAGCACCTCGGCCGGCACGATCTTGATCGGGATGCGCGCCGTCTTGGCCTGCGCCTTTTGTTTGGCGCTGGCGTCGTAGTCGGCGCCGGTCTTGGCTTCGTGGGTCGTGTTCAGCGTGGCCATGGCGGTCCAGGGTCAGAGGGCTAGTGGGCTCAGGTGCACAGACAGCCGCTCAGCCAACTGGCGCGCGACGACTTCAGGGTTTGCACGGATGCCCAGTGTAACGAGGTCGACGGTACGCAGGCCTGCGTAGCCACACGGATTGATCCGCTCGAAAGGCTGCAGATCCATCGAAACATTCAACGCGACACCGTGATAAGTGCAGTGGTTGCTCACTTTGACGCCGAGCGCCGCAATCTTGCCCAAGCCATTGAACGGATCCTGCCGCGGCCCGGCTGGCAAGCCGGCATTCAACGGATCGGCCAGGTTCACGTAGATGCCCGGCGCGCCGGCGACGCGAAAGCCGATCACGCCCCAGGCGTCCAGCGTCTGGATCACCGCCGCTTCGAGCCGGAAGACGTATTCCTTGATGTAGATGCCCAGGCGCCGCAGGTCGATCAACGGGTAGGCGACCACCTGGCCAGGGCCATGGAAAGTGACCTGGCCGCCCCGGTTGCTGGGCACGACCGGGATGTCGCCGGTCGCCAGCAGGTGCTCCGGTTTGCCGGCAATGCCCTGCGTGAACACCGGCGGGTGCTCGACGATCCACAGCTCATCCGGCGTGTGCGGTTGCCGCTCGGCGGTGAAGCGGCGCATCGCGTCGTAAGTTTTGTCGTAGGGTTGCCGACCCAGGAACTGGAGATGCGGCGCGCTCGGCGTGTCGGGCATGGGCGAATTGTCGGCCAGGTCCATGCATTGCCCCGGCCCCGAGCGTGGCCGGCCCTTCGGCGTATGGTGAGATCCGGGCCAGTCAGGAAGTAAAGAGAGATGACCAAGTTTTCGATCGGGCTGCTGTTGGCGGTGGCCGTTTTCGCGGGCCCCGCCGCTGCGGACGAGATGACGCCCGTCGAGCGGCACGCCGCCCTCGGTGAAGCGGTGGCGATCTATGAACGCGGTGACCTTGGCGGCGCCGAACTGCGCTTCACCGCGCTCGCTGCGGCGGGTGAAGCAGCGGCGGCCCACAACCTGGCGGTGATGCACCTGCGCGGCGAATTGCCCAACGCCAGCGTCGTCCGCGCCCGCGAGTTGCTGATGCAGGCCGCCGCGCAGGGTTTCGTCACCGCCCAGTTTGCGCTCGGTGAGTTGTACGAAAGCGGACGACTCGGTGCGCCGGACCTGCCGCAGGCGCTGGTCTGGTATGAACGCGCCGCGCTGTCAGGCAGCGTCGACGCACAGGTGGCTGCTGGCACGGCCTACTTCATGGGCCGCGGCGCGCCGGCGGACGCCGCGCAGGCGGCGCATTGGTACCGCGAGGCAGCCAACCACGGTGACGTCGGCGCGCAATACATCCTCGGCTCGATGTACGAAAAGGGCGACGGCGTGTCGGCCGACCTGCGGCTGGCGCGCTACTGGTACGCCGCCGCCGCGCGGCAGGGCGACGAAGCGGCGCCCGCCAAGCTCAAGGACATCGACGCGCGGCTCACCGCGCAGTAACCGAAGCGGCGGTTAGAGCACTACCTTGACCATCGGGTGCGTCGACAGCGTGCGGTACAACTCGTCGAGCTGTTCGCGGCTGGTCGCCGTCACGGTGATCGTCACGCCCAGGTAGTTGCCGGCCTTGCTGGGGCGCGTCTCGACGGTGGTCGTATCAAAGCCCGGGTCGAACTGCAGCGCGACCGCGACCACGGCGTCGACGAAACCTTCGACATGCGCGCCCATCACCTTGATCGGGAAGGCGCTGGGGTATTCGATCAACGATTGTTCGGGTGGGATCTCGTGCATCTCGAATCAGACTCAATACGGTGGCTCAGGCCTCGAAAAGTGGGGCCGCGCACCGCTTCATTCAACCCCGGCGTCTGGGCAGACCCAGACCGGCCGACGCTGAAACCTCAAACGGACTGCTCACGCTTGGCGCGCTGGTAGGCCTCGTACAGCCGGCCGTAGACCGGGCCCGGCTTCCCGCGCAGCGCGCCGTGGCCGACCAGGTCGCCATCGAGCTTGGTCACCGCCAGCACCTCGCGGCCGGACGAGCTGAGCAGCAGTTCATCGGCAGCGCGCACGTCGGCCTCGCTGATCGGTCGCAGGTTGTAGGCGATGCCCTCTTCCTCGCACAGCTCGCGCAGCAACGCGACGCGGATGCCCTCGAGCACGTGTTCGTTCATCGGCGGGCCCAGCAGCGCGCCCTCGTGCACGACCCAGACATTGCTGGACGAGCCCTCGGTCAGCCACGGCCCACCATGCGCGCCTTCGCGGAACAGGATGGTCTCGGCCGCGCCCTGGTCCACCGCCATCTGGCGCGCCAGCACGTTGCCCAGCAGCGAGGTGGCCTTGATGTCGCCACGCTCCCAGCGAAAGTCGCGCGCGCTCACACACGCCACACCCTGGTGGCGCGCTTCGGCTGGCACCGGCTTGTACGGGTTGCTCATCATGAACACCGTCGGCTCGACGTCGGCCGGCATCGCGTGGTCGCGCATCGCCACGCCGCGGGTGATCTGGATGTAGAGCATCTGGTCTTCCGCCGGTTGCGCGGCGATCACGCGGCGTGCGCGCTCCAGCCAGTCAGCGGGGTTGCGCAAGTCCGGCGGCGGCGCGATGCGCAGCTTGTCCAGGTTGCGCGCCAGACGGGCCATGTGGTCGTCGAAGCGGAACAGGCGTCGGCCATAGACGGGGATGGCTTCGTAGATGCCGTCGCCGAAGATGAAGCCGCGGTCAAGCACACTGACCTTCGCCTGCGACAGCGGCAGCAACTCGCCATTCAGATCGCACAAGGTGTCAGGCAGGGCGCTCATCGGGACCTCCAGGGGCGGGACCAGTGCGGGACCATCAGTGCGGGATTTCCCGCACACCTGCGGAGATTACTTGATCCACAGGCGAATGGCATCCCAGGCACGGCCCCAAATGCCGGCCTGGGGCACCTCTTCGGCCACCACCAGCGGCAAAGCCGCCACCGGCGCGCCGCTTGCGGTGGTCACCTTCAACGTGCCGACGCGCTGGCCCTTGGTCAGCGGGGCGACCAGCGGGTCGGTGCGTTCGATCGTTGTCTTCAGCTTGTCGCCCTCACCACGCGGCACGGCGACGAACAGCGGGCCCTCGCCGACCAGCTTGGCTTCGTTAACCTGGCCCTTCCACACCGGCACGGTCGCGATCGGCTTGCTGTTGTCGAACAGGCGCACCGCGTCGAAGGCGGTGTAGCCCCAGTTCAGCAGCTTCTGGCTTTCGTTGGCGCGGGCCTGCATCGAGTCGGTGCCCATCACCACCGACAGCAAGCGGCGCTTGCCGTTCGGAAAGTCGCGCTGAGCCGACGAGACCAAGCAATAACCGGCGGCATCGGTGAAGCCCGTCTTCATGCCGTCGACGGTCGGGTCACGGCGCAGCAGCAGGTTGCGGTTGTCCTGCCGGATGTTGTTGAAGCTGTATTCCTTGACCGAGTAGTAGGGATACCGGTCGGGGAAGTCCAGGATGATGTGCTGGGCGATCACCGCCAGGTCACGCGCGGTGCTCGAGTGGCCCGGCTCGGTCAGGCCGGTCACGTTCTTGAAGCTGGTGTTCTTCAGGCCCCAGGCCTGGGCCTGGCGGTTCATCATCGCGACGAAGTTGTCGACCGAGCCGCCCACACCTTCAGCCAACGCGACCGACGAGTCGTTGCCCGAGACGATGATCGTGCCGCGCAACAGCTCGTCCACCGTCGGCGTCATCTTCGGGTCGATGAACATCAGCGAGCCGCCGCCCTTGCGCTCGGCCCAGGCCCGCTCGGACACCGGCAGCCGCTGCTCCAGCGTCAGCTTCTTGTCGCGCAACGCGACGAAGGCCAGGTAGGCCGTCATCAGCTTGGTCAGCGATGCGGGCTCGGCCGGTGCATCGGCGTTGCGCTCGGCCAGCACCTGGTTGGCCGTCATGTCGATCAGCAGGTAGCCGCGGGCCGCGATCTCGGGCGGCTGTGGCGCCTGCGCCGTGGCGTGCAGGCTGAAGGTGACGGCCGCGGCGGCCAGGCAAAGGGAACGGAGAAAACGGGTCATCGAGACGGTCACAGGGAGCCAGAGGTAGGAGAGAGAGTCGCCCGCGGCGCCCGGGTTCACCGGTGCCAGTTGCGGACGACGATGGATTTCAGCAGCGTCAGCTGGCCGTGGAAGAAATGACCGACGCCGGGCATCACGATCACCGGCAGGTGCTGTGGGCGGGCCCAGTCCAGCGTGGCGGTCAGTGGCACCACGTCGTCGACTTCGCCGTGCACGACGATGGTGTCGGCCGGCACCGGGGCCACCTCGAAGTTCTGCGTCGCCGGCCCGACCAGCACCAGCCGCTCGGCCGGCGCACCAGTGTCGGCCAGACGCTTGGCGGCTTGTGACGTGACGTAAGCGCCGAACGAAAAGCCGCCCAGCGCCAAGGGCAGCTCGGGGTCGCGGTGCGCGGCGATCACCGCCAACGCATCGTCGATCTCGCCGCGGCCTTCGTCCCAGGCGCCTTCGGAGGCGCCGGTGCCACGGAAGTTGAAGCGCACCGCGCGGTAACCCAGCTGCACAAAGGTACGCGCCAGCATCTGGGCGACCTTGTTGTCCATCGTGCCGCCATGCTGCGGGTGCGGATGGCAGATGACCGCCACGCCGCGCACTGGCGTGTCCGCCGGCGGCAGGTCGATCGCGGTCTCGATCGCGCCGGCCGGTCCGGCCATGCTTTGCCGCAGGGTGTTGCTGTTCATGCCGTCAACGTGGCCCGGTTCAACGGCCGACGTTCGGCGGCAACATCAGGCGCTCGACAGGCTCACCCTTCTTCAGGTGCGATTCGACGATCTCATCGATGTCGTGCTCGTCGACATACGTGTACCAGACACCTTCGGGGTAGACGACGGCGACCGGCCCTCCTGCGCAGCGGTCCAGACAGCCAGCCTTGTTGACGCGCACACCGCCAGGCCCGGCCAGCCCCGCCGCCTTCACCTGCGCCTTGCACCGTGCAAAGCCATCCTGCGCGGCGTGCTGCATGCAGCTGGCTTCGCCGCTGTCGCGCTGGTTCAGGCAGAAGAAAACGTGGTGCTTGTAGTAGCTCATCGTTGAATTGTAAAAGTCGGCCTGCGCACGAGCCGCTGGGCGGCCCCTGCGTCATGCGGGGTCATGCGTCGCGAGGATCGCGCGAGCCGAGATGCGCCGCCAGCCACAGCAGCGCCGCCACCGGCCACAGCCAGCCCAGCCACTGCGCCAGGCCATGGAAATGGATGAAGCGCCCCTGCTCCCAGCCCTGCAGGCTGAGCGCGAAGTACGGGTCAGACGGCGCCTGAGCGACCAGCATCAGGCTGGCCGACAGCGCGGCCACACCCAGCACCGCTGCCAGCGACGCGGACGCCCGCACCAGCAGCGCCGCCACCAGCAGCGCCAGCGCGCAGGCCGGCGCCACCACCGGCGTCAACCAGGCCAGCGCATGCGCCGGGCCGAAATTCAATGCGGCGGACAGCGTGGTCGTGGCCAAGCCCAGCACTGCCGCACCGAACGCCATCGCCACTCTGCGCCAGCCTTGGCGCGTGACGACAAAGGCCAGCAGACACGGGCCGAGCAAGCCCAGCGCGATGCCCAACGCCTCGGGCAGCGCCGACAACTGGCCCATCGGCGGCGGCGAATCCTCCAGCCAGGCCAGCAGGTCTTCGGCACCGCGCACGTCGACCAGCAGGTCCATCAACCCGTCCTGCAGGCGCGCCCAGCTGGGCCCCAGCCCCAGCGGCATYGGCGTCGGGAACAGCAGCCCCAGCGGCCAGGCCAGCAGCAGCGCCAGCGCGCCGCCACTGCGGCGGATGAACCAGCGGTCGCGCGCCTGCTGCCAACGGTCGACCCAGCCCAGCCGCAGGGCCAGCGCCGACAGCGTGGCCCCGGCCACCGCGCCGGCAGTGTTCAAGGCCCAGTCAAGCCGCGATGGAAAACGCAGCGGCAGGAACTGCTGCGTC
>NZ_JBFUGE010000032.1:0-25100 GCF_056403075.1 Ideonella sp. P3_A4
GGCTTTATCTACCAGCAGACGATGGCGCCCATCCCGAAGCTCGGCACCGGCACCGGCAGCGCCTGCGCGCGCGACATCAATCGGCGCGGCCAGGTCGTCGGCTACGAAAACGTCGAGGGCAGCGTGTATGTCGGCACGTTGTTCATGCACGGCAAGATCGTCGACCTGAACCAGCGCCTGACCCCTGCCGATCGCGAGGTCTGGCAGATCACCTCGGCCAACGCCATCAACACCGACGGCGAAATCGCCGCCGATGCCACGCACAAGGTCTACGGCACGCACCGGGGCGTGGTCCTGAAGCCGGTCGCGCAGTAAGCCCCGGGCGGCTGTTGGCCGCGTTCTACACCCGCGTCCCGATGACCCTGGTCGGTGTTGCCGCTGCGGCCGGCGCTTCTTCGTAAGCCCGGCCGCCCGGCCGCAGCGCCGAGTGCTCGCGCTCGGAGTGCGACAGCGGGTAGAACATCTGGTCGACCCAGTGCTCGTCGCCGAACAGCCTGTCGTCCATCAAACCGACAGCGCCCGGGTACTGCCGCGTGATGTGGGCGGTGCCGAACAACACGTCCCAGAAGAACAGCAGATTGCCGAAGTTGCCCTTGTAGTGGCCGATGCCGTCGGCATTGGTCAGCGCATGGTGGGCCCAGTGCGTGGCGGGTGTCGAGATCGTCCGCTCGACAAGCCACATCAGAGGACGCAGCGCACGAACGCGGTACAGCGGTTCGTCCCAGCGCCACGCCGAGTGCGCGCCCAGGATGACTGCGATCTTCACAAGGATGTAGACGGTGTAGACCGAGCCGAAGCCAAGGTAGATCAGCACGCCGCTCAGCCACAGCCCCGGCATCATCAGGTAGTAGAAGAAGTTGTTGCGGTAGGTGATGCGGATGCTCATGTACTTGGCCGAGTGGTGCGCCCGGTGCAGCGGCCACAGCAGCGGCGTGTGCGACACGCGGTGCCACCAGTACTGCGTCATGTCGTCGGCCACCAGCAGCACGCCGACCATCGCCCACCACGGCAAGTTGGCCCAGGCGCCCTGCTGCTGCGGCATCAGCCAACTGCACAGCTGGTTGGCACCCAGCAGCGCCACAGGCTGAGCCACCGCGACCAGGCTGAGGAACATCAGCAGCTCGAGCTTGGTGTCGTTGCCGGTGGCATGGACGGTGGCCCGGTACCGCCGCGAGACGAACTCCATCCCGGCGAAGCCGAGGATCAGGACCAGGATCAAGGCGTTTTGAAGCGCAGGCAGCATGGGCGGTCTCCGGAAGGCCTGGCGGTGGATGCCGCCGGCCCGAATGATCGGGATGCGCTATTAGTCGACGCCGGCTGTGATGTGTCCAATGCAATGTTGACAACATCTCAATGCACCAGCAGCATTGGTGCGATGGATTTGAAGCGCCTGGGTCACCTGCTGGCATTGGCCGATGAACGCCACTTCGCGCACGCCGCGGAGCGTGTGCACCTGAGCCAGCCGGCCTTCAGCCGCAGCATCCAGTCGATCGAGCGCGATCTCGGGCTGCGGCTGTTCGACCGCGAAACAGGCGACGTGCGGCCGACGCCGGCTGGCCTGTTCGTCATCGAGCGCGCGCGCCGGCTGCTGTTCGACGCGCGCAGCCTGCAACGCGACGTGGCGCTTTACCGCGACAGCCAGCTGGGCGACACCGCCTTCGGCGCCGGCCCGATCCCGGCCACGACCATCATGCCGCGGGTGATCCCTGCGTTGCGTCAGCAACACCCGGGGGTCGGGCTGCGCCTGGAGATCAGCAACTGGCAGCTGCTGTATGAGCGGCTGCTGGCCGAAGACATCGAGTTCTTCGTCGCCGATGTGCGCGACCTGCCGGCCGACCCGCGGGTCGGCGTGTCGTCCATCGGCCGACAACCGGGGCACCTGTTCGCGCGCGCCGGGCATCCGCTCGCGGGCCGGCGCTGCCGCTTCGCCGAAGCCTGGGGCCACGGCATGGCGGCCAACAAGCTGCCGCTGCAGGTGAAGGCGCTGATGGGGCAGCTGCTGGGCCTGCCGCGCGGCGTCAACCCAGTGCTGGCGCTGGAGTGCGACGACACCGCATTGCTGCGCGCACTGGCACGCAGCACCGACACTGTGATCGCCACGTCGGACGCGGCACTGCGCGACGACGTTCAAGCCGGCGTGCTCGTTCAGCTCGATATCGCGGACCTGCCCCAGGCCCATGTGGAGATGGGCATCGTCTCGCTGGCCAACCGCTCGCTGTCGCCAATGGCCGTGCGGGTGATGGACTGCGTGCAAGAGGTCGCTCGCAGCCTCAACATCCAGGCAGGCCACTGAAGCGGGCGGCCGTGAGCCGCCGAATCGGCAGGAGCCCGCCACAGCAGCGAGATGTCGTCTGCGCCCGCTGCGCTTTCCGTCATCAACGGCCCCCTGATCAACCGCCGGTTTTCTGGCCCTGCGGCAGCACGGTCGTCGTCACGTCGTTGGCCACGATGATCTCCACGCGCTCGAACTGCGGCCCGAGGGTGCCGGTGTCGTACACCGTGTAGCCGATGCCGTGGTGGAACACGGTGCCGGCGTTGACCCACCCACTCGCCGTGGCCGGCAGCTGCAGAGCGTCGCCGACATTGCCGTCGACGATGAGCTGATGGCGCCTGACACGCGCGGGGAAGACGAAGGTGCCGTTGGTCCAACCCAGCGCGGCCTGCGTGGTCTGGTTGATCAGGTTCATGCCGGTGATGTCCTGAACGTCCTTGACACCCAGCCGCAGCGTGTTGTTGCCGCTGCCTGTCAGGTCGATACGCTCGATCGACTCGAGGCGCGACACGCTGCCGGGCACGCTGCCACCCTGATTGGCCACCTTGCCGAGATCGAGCGTGATGCCAGCGCCAGAGAGCTGGAGCGTATCGAGCCCTGCGCCGCCATCCACCCGCGAAAGGCGCGTCGTGTTGCCGCCCTTGCCGAAGCGGTTGGCCAGCGCCTTCACATTGCTCGCGTTGAGCACGAACACGTCATCGCCAGCGCCGCCGTGAAGCACATCCGCGCCGCCGTTGCCGACGAGCGTGTCGTTGCCGGCACCACCCGCCAGACCGTTGGCACCGGACGTGCCGGTCAGGGTGTCGTTCGAGCTGCCGCCGACCTGACCGAACTGCGATTGGCTGAACGCGCCTTTGATCGAGCCGAAGATGACGTAGCTCCGGCCCGCGCCTTTGCGGTCGCCAGCGTCGACGTGTGAATCGCCCACGATCAGATCGATCAACCCGTCGCCATTGACGTCTCCGGCCTCGACAGCGGCGTTGTAATAACGGGCACTGCCGATTTCACCCACGATGGCAAAGCCGCCGTCTCCCGCGGCGACGGAGGACAGTTCCACGGCCGCGGTCTGAGTCTGCCCGAAGACCACGTAGCTGTTGCGCTTGACGCTGTAGGTGGACATGCCACTCAAGATGACATCGGGAAGGCCGTCGCCGTTGACGTCACCGCCCGCACCCACCCAGTAGCCGACCTTCTGGTCATGGCCGTGAATCGGGAAGCCGCCGCTTCCTGCCGCCACGTCGGACAGTTCCACCTGCTGGGTGTTCTTCTTCCCGAACACCACATAGGCGCCGCCGAACTTGCCGAACTTGGGCGCGCCGATGACCACATCGGCCAGGCCGTCCCCGTTGAGGTCACCGGCACCGGCAACGCTGGCACCGGTGCCATCACCCTCGACGTCGAAGACTTGCCCGTTGATGACGAAGCCCCCCTGCCCGTTTTTTAGGGCAGACAGGTCGACCGGCGAGGTCGTCGATTTTCCAAAGGCGACATAGCTGACGCCGTAATCGCTGCCGTATTCGCCTTCGTCGTAGCCGAGCACGATGTCCGCCAGGCCGTCGGCGTTGACATCACCAGCGCCGGCCACGCGGCTGCCGACGCGGCCGCGAATGGCAAAGCCGCCGCCTGTTCCGTTGCTGATGTCGGCCAGGTTGACGGCCGCGGTGTCGATCTTTCCGAACACCACGTAGGCCGCGCCGTCCCGGTGGTAGTAGGCGTTGGTCGCCGTTTCGACGATCAGGTCCGCCAGGCCGTCACCGTTCACGTCACCGGCGGCAGCGACGTTGGCTTCGTACTCCGAAGCGCCGAAGCCATTGACGACGAAGCCGCCGCCTGCGCCGCTCGCAATGGCCGAGAGTTCGACGGCAGCCGTGTCGGTCTTGCCGAAGATGACGAAGTCTTGCCCCCCGCCACCGAAGGGCGCATTCATGACGATGAGGTCAGCCAGCCCGTCGCCGTTGACGTCGCCCGCGCCGGCCACGCTGGTTGCCGCGGCGGCCTTCGACCACCCGTTGATGACGAAGCCTCCCTTGCCGGCGGCAATGTCGTTCAGGTCCACGCTCTCCAGCCCGGCCTTGCCAAAGATCACGTAGCCCTTGCCGGCGTACTTGACGCCGTTCACCGTGGCATCCGGCGCGCCGACGATCAGGTC
Source organism: Ideonella sp. P3_A4 (assembly GCF_056403075.1). Classification (NCBI taxonomy): domain Bacteria; kingdom Pseudomonadati; phylum Pseudomonadota; class Betaproteobacteria; order Burkholderiales; family Sphaerotilaceae; genus Ideonella; species Ideonella sp. P3_A4. Next base: position 4,422 of record NZ_JBFUGE010000032.1, read on the forward strand.
TGCCAGGCCGTCGCCGTTGACATCTCCGGCACCGGCCACGCTGTGGCCGCTCGCATCGTCAGCGCCTTGTCCATTGATGACGAAGCCACCTTGCCCAGCCGCGATCTTGGCCAGCTGGATCTGCGTTGCCGCCTTGGGCTGAGAGACGGCCGGCTTGTCCGGGCGCGCTGCGTTCGCCGATACCGACGCTGCGCCCAAGGCCACGGTCGATGCGAACCCGAGGGCCATGGCCAAGGGGGTGAGCTTGTGGCGATGGCCACCATTCCAGAATGCATTCATCTGAACCTCCATGGCTCCGTGGAGCCCGGGTGAAGCGCGGCACAGTACGCGCGGGATTGAGGGGGCACGCGATGGACCCCGCCGCTTGTCCGATGCGGGCGCGGGTTCACTTTCGCCCTCGGCGGATTGACGGGTCAGCGGACGATCCAAGCCCCGCGGCGATTCATGCGAGCGGTTTCGGCCATACGCACCTGACTCTAACTTGTCAGTTTAGCGACATACGAGGCGACACGACTCTGCAGTTACTCGGCGTCACACTGTCTTTCACATCTCGCCGTTCATCGAGCTGACCCACTAACACGTTAGGTTAGCGTCACAAGCTGCCAGCGCGCGGGCATCATCGTCATCAAAGGTCACGATCGATGAAGCCCCGGGCGATGCAGTCAGCAGCCCAGCGCCTCGGCGCGGCGCGACAGGGTCCCCTTGCTATCGCCGCAGAATCTTGCGTCACTTCAGCTCGTAGCCCTCCCCGAGCTCGGTGGTTTCGAACAGGCGATAGATGACGGACGCCGTGTCGACGAACGGGTACTTGGCCTTGTACTGTTCGAGGTGCTCGGCGAAATCCGCTTTGCCCTGGGTGTAGAAGCGCCACGGAATCGGTGCGCGATAACAATCGACGCCCCAGTTGCCGACATACACCACCTCCCCGGCAGCGACCTTGAAGCTTCCCAGCTTCGACCGGCCTGCGGACACGATCTCGGCTCGACTTGGCTTGATGGCGCCGACCTTCGACATCGATTGTGAGAAGCCCACTTCGAAGGCCGTGAGGTGATATTCACCAGGCTCGACGAGAAAGGCGTACGGCACGAAGTGCTTCGGTGGCGCGAGCCTCGAAGGGTTCTCCAGGCTCAGGCTGGTCACCGAGGGACTGACCGCAGGGGCATCATTCAGAGGGCCACGTTCGAAGACGAGCGCACGCAGCTGCGCGTTCTCGTAACGCCCGCATTTCCAGACACGGGACCAGTACACGTCGAACAGCACCAGGCCCTTGCTCTGCTTCGACGCGCTGAACGAAGCAGCCGTGGCTTCTTCTGCGCCGAGAACGGTGAGCGGGCTGATGGCCAGAAGGCTGGCTGCCAGCAGAGTCGGTGCAATCGTTCGTTGGAGCATTTCAAACACCATGGCAGCCCAGTGGAACGCCGTCGCGGACGAGGATGGACATCTTCATGGGCGTTCGGTGCAGATGTCGATTCGAATGCAATGAGTTCGCTACGACGTTGAAGGGCGCTGGGATCCAACCGCTTTTCCATTCTGGAACACCGCCCGCGCCCCACGCACCTCGAACGCGACCGCTTCGCGCACCTCGCCACGCGCATCCAACAGCTCCAGTTTGTGCGCCCCGGGCCAGGGCAACCAGTGCAGCGGCTGCGCCGCACCGAGCACCTTGCCGTCGAGCCGCCAGCGCCAGCCGACGGGCATCGCATGGGCCGGGGCGATGCGCATTCTTTGCGCCGCAGGTGGGATGTCGGGGTCGAGCGCGAGCACGGTGCGATCGATCGGTTGGGCGATCAGTGCTGAAGGCGGGGCTTGCTCGGCGCGCACGACCGTGGCCTGCTCGGTGCCAGCCAGGAACCACTCGCTGCGCGGCGGTTCGACCGCCGGCTCGAAACGCATTGACTGGCGCACCAAGCCGGGTGGCACTGCAGCCGCGGCCGGCTCGGCGTCACGCCGCCAGAGCTCGTCCATCACCGCACGCCAGATCGGTGCGGCACCGCTGACGCCGGAGACGTCGGCCATCGGTTGGCCGCTGGCGTTGCCGACCCAGACCGCGACGGTGTGACGGCGCGAGAAGCCGACGCACCAGTTGTCGCGCATGTCCTTGCTGGTGCCGGTCTTGACCGCGCTCCAGCGCCGCGTCGCGAGGGCGTTGTCGAGGCCGAAAGTGACCGCGCGGGCTTCGCGGTCGGCCAGCATGTCGGCAACGATGAAGCTGGCAGCCGGGTCCATCACATTGCGCGGTGCTGTCTTCGCATCGACCGGCTTGAAGCGCAGCGCCGATATGCGGCCGCCGTTGGCCAGCGCGCGGTAGGCGTTGGCCAGGTCGGCCAGCGCGACCTCGGCCGAGCCGAGCGCGAGGCTGTGGCCGTAGTAGCCGCCGCTTTCGCGCAGGCCCAAGCCCAGCGCCTGCAATCGTTCGTGAAAGGCCTCGGGCGTGACCACCACCAACGTGCGCACCGCCGGCACGTTGAGCGAACTGGCCAGCGCAGTGCGCACCGACACCAGGCCCTTGAAACGGTGGTCGTAGTTCTGCGGGATGTACAGGCCGCCGACCGTTTCCAGCCCCAGCGGCGAGTCGTCGATCAGCGATGCGGCCGTCAGCCAGCGCTGCTCGATCGCCAGTTCGTACAGGAACGGCTTCAAGGTCGAGCCGGCCTGGCGGCGCGCGAGCACCCCGTCGACCTCACCGGCCTGCGACAGCTCGGGCCCGCTGGAGCCGACCCAGGCCAGCACCTCGCCGCTGGCGTTGTCGATCACCAGCAGCGCGCCGTCGTCGACCTGCCGGCCCCGCAATTCGGCCAGCTGACGGCGCAGCGTGTCGCGTGCGAAACGCTGCAGGCCCGCGTCCAGCGTGCTGCGCACCTGCGCCGCCGTTTCGCCACGCAGCAGCCGGCGCGCCAGGTGCGGGGCCAGTTGCGCATCGGCATCCAACCGCGTCGCCACGGTGTGGCCAAGCGCGAAGACTGTGGCGCCTTCGAGACCTGCGCAGTCCAGCCGCTGCTCACGCAAGATGCCGCAGGCCCGCTGACTGACGACGACAGGCGTCGCGTTCGGCGCGCGCAGCAAGGCCACCGCGATCGCCGCCTCTTGTGCGTCCAGCCCACTCGGCCGTTTGCTGAACAGCGTGGCCGACATCGCCGCAATACCGACCTGCTCGCCGCGGAACGGCACCAGGTTCAGGTAAGCCTCGAGGATCTGGTCCTTGCGCCAGCGCTTGTCCAACACCAGCGCGGAGCCGGCCTGCGTCAGCTTGGTGCCGACACCGCGGCTGCCGCCCTGGCCACTGCCTTGCGGGTCGAGCAGGCCGGCCAGCTGCATCGTCAGCGTCGAAGCACCACGCGTGCGCGTGTTCCACAGATTGCCGAACGCGGCCGCGCCGACGGCCGACCAATCGACACCGCTGTGTTCATAGAAGCGCTTGTCTTCGGACAGCAGCAGTGCAGTGCGCAGCGCCGGCGACACCTCGGTCAACGGCACCCAGTCGAGCTTGCGCACCTTCAGGTTGGTACGCAGCGTCTGCAGCGGCTCGCCATGCCGGTCCAGCAACACCTGGTCGGACGGGCGCCAGGCGGCGCGCACGTCGTCGAAGCGCGGCAGTTCGCCAGCGACCGCGGCCGATGCCGCCACGCTCAGCAGCAACCAGGTGGCGAGCTGCCGCAGCCTCACGGCGCGACCACCCAGCGCGGGTTCGGCGACTCACCGAACATCTCGGGCGCATACATCGCCTCGACCCGCGTTTGCGGCAGGCCGAAGTCGCCCGGGTTGTTCAGCCGCACGGTGTACTCCAGCACCAGCGGGCCCTTGGGCAGGTAGCGGTAGTAGGCGCGGAAGGCCTCGAAGCTGCGCTCTTCATAGGCCAGCCAGCCGCGGCTGTCGCTCTTCTCACCTTCGGTCGACAACGCACTGTCGCGGCCCAGGCCGCTGCCCAGCAGCGTCGCGCCACCCGGGATCGGGTCGTGCACGACCACCCAGGTCATGTCGGCCTGCGCGTCGATCTTCAGCGTCACGCGGTAGACATCGCCGCGGCTGTAGGCGCCCTTCGCCTTTTGCTCAACCGGCGTCAGCGTCTTCTCGATCCGGTAGCCGCTCGTGAAGGGTTTGTCGACAGGTACCGCGGCCTTCGAGATCAGCGTGAGCCATGGCTTGCCGGTGCCTTCTTGCGTGACCTTCAGGTCCCCCACTGACAAGGGCGCCGATGCCGCGCCGATCTTCGGCGCCGGCCAACCCATGGACAAGGTGCCGCCCTGAGGCTTCGCACCCCAGTCCAAGGTCAGCGCTGGTGCACCCTCGAAGCCCGCCTTGGTGCTGCCATGGACCGGCTCGCTCTCGAAGCGGCGCGAGAAGGACTCGATCGCCAGCACGCCCCAGGCATTGGCCGGCGTGGTCGACCAGCGGCCGTACTGGTGGCGCTGCAGCGCACCGGTCACCAGCCGCGGCATGTCGTCTTTCCAGCTGGGGCGCTGCATCACGGCCAGCAGCAGGCGCACCGCGTTGCTGTCGCCGTTGGCCATCAGCCACCACCAGTTGTCGTCGCGTTCGGTCGAGAAACCCATGCGCGTGCCCTGCACGTTCAACCGTGCACGCAAGATGTTCTCGGCCTCGGCGATACGCTGCTCACGCTCGGGCAGGTTCGGCGTGCGGTCGAGCAGCATCAACCAGTCGATCAGCGCCGCGGTCGGCCACTGGTTCGGCAGGATCTGGATTGATTGCAGCATACGCGGCTGCACCTTGCCGCTGCGCGACAGCGCCTCGAGCGCGCTGAGCTTGCGCACATCGAGGTCGCCGTTCTTCAGGAACGCCGGCACCCAGAACTTGCGCTCCAGCCGCCCTTCGACGAACGCGACCAGGCCGGACTCCATCCGGCTCTTCGCCGCATCGGGGATCGCGTAGTCGCTGCCTGCCTCGGCACTGATCGACAGCAGGTAGGCCGTCAGCGTGTCGCTGCCGGTGTTGCGGCTGTCGGCACCGGGGGGAAAGTAGTGCGCCAGGCCGTCGTCGTCCAGGTACAGCGGCAACCGCTCCATCAGCGACTGCCAGCGCGGCGCGTCGCGCAGCCCGATCGCGATCGACGCCTGCTGCTCCAGACAGACCCACGGGTAGCGCCAGAAGTATTCACGCACCCCCGGCAGGCCGTCGGCCAGCTTGGGCTTCAGGCCGACATCGATGCCACCGCGCATCACGCCCTTGGCATCACGCAACGCTGTTTGTGGCGGCGCCACGGCCAACGAAGCGACCTTGTCCAGTTGCACCAGCGTGGCCTGCTGCACCGTGACGGGCACGGCCTCGGCCACCTTCTGCGTGAACTTCATCTTGTCGCGCGCGGTCGCACTCTCGGCCTGCAGCGTCCAGTCGAGAGATTTGACGTTGAACGGCACCAGCGCGTCCCAGGCCGCCTCTTGCGCGCCGTTGGGTTCGATGCGCAAGGTCTGCGGCGCCATCGTCTGCGCGCCTTCGCTGCTGTTGATGCTGGCGCTCAGCTTGACCTCCATCGCTTGCGCGGTCGTGTTGCGCAGCGTCACGCTGGCGCGGTAGCGGTCACCCTCGCGCACCAGCGGCGGCAGGCCCGCGAGGATCTGCAAATCCTGCGTGCTGCGGATGCTGGCCTGGCCAGTGCCGAACAGGCCGGCGTTGGGGCCTTGCACCGCGTCGGCCACTGCGACGATGCGAAAGCTCGTCAGCGCGTCGTTCATCGGCACGTTCAGCGTGGCCTGGCCGTTCGCATCCAGCGTCACGCGCGGGTTCCACAGCAGCAGCGTGTCGAACAACTCTCGCGTCGGGAAGTTGCCGCCCCCGCCGCCGGCCGGCGCGGCCTTCTTGCCGAAGTGCCGCTTACCGATGATCTGCATCTGCGCGGTCGAGGTTTCGACGTCGTAGTCGCGGTGGCGGATCATCGCGTTGAGCAGGTCCCAGCTCGCGTTGGGCATCAGCTCCAGCAGCGCCTCGTCGACGGCCGCCAACGCCACCTCGGTGCCGGCCGGCGCCGGCTGGCCGTTCGGCAGCGTGACCTTCAGCTTGACCTGCGCCTGCGCGCGGATCGGGTAGCTCGGCTTGTCGGTCACCACCTCGACTYTCAGCTTGTGGCCCGCGGTGCCGACCAGGATCTCGGCAATGCCGTACTTGAAGGCCGGCTTGGCCAGGTCGACCATCGCGGTCGGCGGCTGCACCGGCTCGCCGGCCTGCTTATAGTCGCCCCACCATTGCGACGGCGACTTCCAGCCCCACTGGAAGAACGAGTACCAGGGCACCTCGCGCAGCCGGCCGCGTACCGCCAGCACCGACACATAGACGTTAGGCCCCCACTCGGGCTTGACGGCCAAGTCGATCGTCGGGTCCTTGCCGTGCAGCTCGATCATGCGGGTTTCGAGGATGCCGTTGCGCTCGATCGCCAGCAGCGCGGTCGCGTGGCGAAATGGCATGCGGACCTGAAAGCGCGCGGTCTGCCCCGGCTCGTACGAACGCTGCTCAGGGATCACGTCCATCCGGTCGTCGTTCTCGCCACCGAACCAGGTTTCGCCTTGCTGCGTGACCCAGGCGCTGGCCGCGGCGCGGGTCGCGTGGCCACCGGTGTCGGTGGCACTGGCAATCAGCTCGATGTCGCCGGTGGTCTTCAGCTGCACATCGCACAGCAGCAGGCCACGCGCATCGGTGCGGCCGGTGCAGACCTCGCCCAGCTCCTCGTCGGCACGCTGGTTGTCGTAGGCATAGAAACCACCGACCAGCCGCCGCCGGGTCGACTGCACCTTGTGCAGCACCGCGCGAAGCGTCACCTGCTGTTGCGCGATCGGCTTGCCGGCGGTGTCCAGCGCCAGTACCTGAGTCGGCAGCGACTGCTTGACCGAGACCCAGCGATCGGTGCGCACCCCCAGCACCACGGCCGAAGGCCAGACGGGCACCGTTTGCGACAACGTCTGGATCTCGCCGTTCGGGTCGGCGTAGGTGGCTTGCAGCAGCAGCTCGGATGCGTTCTGCACCGGCGGCAGTCCGCTCAGCTTGACCTGGCCGGCACCGTTCTTGTCCAGCGTGACGGCGAGCTTGTCGCCGACCAGCTTGGCGTCATTGGCACCACGACGCGAGACCGCATGCTCCTCGTCGTCTTCGTCGAGATAGTCCTCGCCGAAGGTCGGCGTGTTGGCGGCATCGCGCGGCTCGCGTGGGCGCTCGAAGCGGAAGCCCGGGTAGGCCTCGGCCCGCTGTGCCGCGCCGCCCTCGGCCGGCCTCAGCTGCGCCGAGACCCGCACATCGAGCCCGGCGGCACCGCCGCCGTTGCCGTAGTTGACCTGCAGCGCGATCGGCACCTCGGTCGGCTGCACCAACGCTGCTTTCGGCGGCACCAGCCGGCCGGTCATCAGCGGCAGGCGGAACTCCTCGACCCGGAAGCCACCGGTCATCTGAGCGTGGCCGGGCCGGGTGAGTGTCACGTCATAACGGCCGAGCTTGGCGTCACGCGGGATCTCGAAACTCGATTCGGCATAGCGTCCGTTGCGCCAGCTGAGCGGGAACGTGAAGCGCTGGCCCGAGCCCTGGTGCGTGACGATCAGCTCGGTGGGCAACAGCGCTGCGTCGCTGAGCGCAATGCCGGCCAGTTCTTCCTGCCGCGCATAGTGCTTCATCGACACGGTCTGGCCGGCGCGCAGCAGCGTGCGGTCCATCACCGTGTGCAGGCGCTGGGAACGGTCGTCCATGTCGCCCCAACGGCCGCCGTACGGCAGGTGGAAGCGCCAGGCCTCCAGTCCCTGGTTCCAGGTCGACCAGGTGAAGGCCATGTCGGTCCAGCCCTTGGCAGCGTCGGTCTTGCGCGCGCTGACGAAGTAGCCGACCTCGGTGCCGCTTTCACCGTCGCGGCCGTTGCACGACTCCCAGTTCATCGGCGGCAAGACCTTGGGCACCAGCACGAAGCCCTTGGCATCCGTGCGGCCGCTCCACTGCGGCTCGCCGTGGCAGTCGGAGATCTGCACCTGGGCGTCGGCCACCGGCTCGGCCTTGTCGAGCGTGGTCACCCAGACGCCAGAGTTGACGGCACCCCACTTGAAGTGCACGCCCAGGTTGGTGACCAGCGCCGCGGTGCGCACGTACATCGGCGCCTCGCGGTCGAGCAGCGAGCGGCCCAGGCGCGGCGACTCGATCTCGACCACGTGCAACCCCGGTTGCGGCAGCGGAATGCCGACGACCTCGAAGGGCCGGCCCTCTTTCGCGTCGCTGGGCGGCAGCGTCAGTCGCCGCACGTCCTTGACACCACCCATCAGGCTGACGGCGCGCGTCTGCACGTTGCGGGTTTCGTCGGGCGCCACATAGCCTTCGTATTCTTCGTCGCCCTCGCCTTGCCCTTCTTTCTGCTCTTCGCCATAACGTTTGGTCGGACGAGCCGGCTTTTGCGGCGCTGGGGGCGGCGGCAGCTTGATGCCCAACTCGGCCTCCACCGTCGTGCGCGGTAGCCATCGTTCTTGATAGCGCTTGACCTTGGCCAGCCACGTGATGATTTGCTGGTCGTCGGTCAGGCGCACATCACGCACCGGCAGCGGGCCGGTCGCACTGGCACCCTTGACGACGAGGTCGGGCTCGACATGGCGCAGCGTCACCGGCAGCAGTGGCTCGGCGTTCAGCTCCAGGATGCCAAAGGGCGCGGCGGCGAACTTGGCCAGTGGCGGCGCACCGGCGGTCTTCACCGTCAACGGAAACTGGCTGGCGTTGGCCAGCACCCGGCCGGCATCGTCCTTCAACTCGGGCGGCAGCTCGATGCGCAGCGCAGCGGTCTCGGGCAGCGCCGCTTTCCACTGCAGCGCGCTGACGCCTTCTTGCGCGCGCAGCTCTGCCGCGTCGCTGGTCTTGCCCGCGCTGCGGCCGATCAGCCACAAAAAGCGCTGCATGCCGCGGTCCCAGAACGACAGCAGTTGCTCGGTCTGGTCGCCACGGCCGGTTTCGAGCTGCGGCGCCAGGCGTTCACCCGACGGCGTGACCAGCGCGACGCGCTCRGCCACGTTGCGCGGCACCGGCGACGAGAACTCCAGTCGCAGCGGACGGATCGRCAGGCAATCGGCGCGCGAGTTCTCGCGCTCGCAGGTGAAGCTGGCGTTGAATGGCGGCCGCACCTCGTAGCTCAGTCGCTTGTCGGCCGAGTTCGCCACGCCCGACGGGGTGGCGATGCCCTTGCCCCAGACCAGATCGAGCTTGGCGCCCGGTGGCAATGGCCGCGCGCAACGCACGGTCACCACCCGCGCCTGCTGCGCCCGCAGGTTGACCGCCTTCAGGATCTCGTCGCGCACCGCGCCGGTGATCACCTTCAGCGGAATCCGCTCACCCAGCGACGAGACCTGGCAGTGACCGAAGCGCTCGATGCTTTCTGCGGTCGCCGCGCCGTTGAGCAGCAGCGCGAAGACCTGCTCTTCTTCGACCCGGCCACCGCCATTGCCGCTGTCGAAGGGATAGGCGCGCTTGACGATCGGGCCACCGGTGTTGAAGGCGTAGCGCGCGGTGCCGCTGATCTCGCCACCGGCCAAGGCCTTCAGGCCCGGCTTGGCGGTCAGTTGGCAGGCCGTGCCGGCCGGCACGTCTTCCTTGAAATCGAAGACCCAGGTCTTGTCGTCGACCCAGCGGCCGCTGCCCGGTGTCGGGCAGGCCAGGTCGAACGGCGCCGGCAACCGTGGGTCGCCGAAGCGCACCATCGGCTCGCTGAAGGTCGCGCGCACCTGCCGCACCTGGGCCGTCTCGCCCTGCGGCGAAAAGGTCTGCACGCTGAAGGCCTGGGCCGCACTGGCGGCAGCCATGCACAGCGCCAGCGTGGCGCTGCGGCGGAAGTTCTTCTGGTTCATGTCGGGCTCCCATCCCAGCCCGACCGGTGCGGGCCCTGGCCCGCGATGATGCCGTAGCTGCGGCTACAAGTGCTTATAGAAGAAGGTCGTGCCGCAGAAATCGCCGTTGGGCATCAGCGCGTACTTCGGCACCTCGCCCACGCGCTGCCAACCGGCACGCTCGTACAGGCGCTCGGCATCGCCGCCGGTCACGGTGTCCAACACCAGCACCGTCTTCTCTTTGGCGCGGGCCGCGTCGTCGAGCGCAGCCATCAGCTGTTGCGCGATGCCACGGCGGCGCGCACGACGATGCACCAACATCTTGGCCACGTCGGCGCGGTGCGGCTGGTTGTCCGGCAGGCCGGTGATYAGCTGCACGGTGCCGATCAACTTGCCATCGGCATCGTCGGCCACCAGCAGCACTCGCTCGCCCTTGGCCACGCCCTCGGCCACGCCGCGCCAGAAGGCCAGTGCGCGCTCGCGTGGCAGCGGCCACATGAAGCTGACCGACGCGCCGCCTTCGACGCAGTCGATCAACAGATCGGCCAGCGCCTCGACGCAGGCCGCGGCTTCGTTGGCGCCAACGCGCCGGATCGTCACTTGCTCGGTCATCCGTTCCTCCGGGTGGGCATGAAAGGCAGGGTCACCAGCGCGACCAGGTAGCGCGCGGGTGAGCGGGTGGGGTTGCGGTAGACGATGGGCTGGTCCAGCCGCATTGCGAGGCAGTCGCCGGTCTCCAGCCGCCAGTGCGTGTCGCCGACAGTCATCTCCATCACGCCATCGATCATCCAGACCTGCTGGTGGACCTCGGTCTCGCGCGGGCCGCTGTCATAGGCAATGCGCTGGCCAGCGGGGAAGACCACGTCGACCAGCTGGATCGGCGAGCGGGCGGCGGGCGAGACATTGCGCCGGATGTAGCCGGTGGCCGGGTCGGTCCACAGCGGCTGCTCGGCGACGCGGGCCATCGGCGAGGGTTCGGCCAAGACCGTGGCGCTGTCTTCAAACAGCGATGCCACCGTCACGCCGAGCGCGGCGGCCAGCTTGTCCAGCACGACCGCCGTCGGGCTGCTCTGGCCGCGCTCGATCAGTGAAATGTTCGAGCGACTGACGCCGCTGCGCTCAGCCAGCGCGTCGAGCGACAGGCCGTGTGCGTCACGCAGCTCGCGTACGCGGCGGCCAATGCGGGTGTTGATGTCCATACATTCCAGTTTACAGGAATACAAATCCATTAAACAGGAAGACAGATTCTGCAGGCGCGCCGATTGCTGAACAGTGGCATGGCTTCAGCACATGGCGACATTCGCATCGGCATTTCGGGCTGGCGCTATGCGCCGTGGCGCGGCGTGTTCTACCCGCCCAAGCTGCCGCAGCGGCAGGAGTTGGCGTTCGCCTCGCGCATGCTGCCGACGATCGAGATCAACGGCACCTTCTACTCGCTGCAGCGGCCGGAGTCGTTCGAACAATGGCACGACGAAACACCCGAAGACTTCGTCTTCGCGGTCAAGGGCCCGCGCTACATCACGCACCTGAGACGCCTGAAGGACGTGCGGCAGCCGCTCGCGAACTTCTTCGCGTCGGGCCTGTTCGCGCTCGGCGACAAGCTGGGGCCGCTGCTGTGGCAATGCCCGCCTCACCTGCCTTACGATCCGGCACGCTTCGAGGCCTTCTTGAAGCTGCTGCCGCGCGACACCGACGAAGCGCTCACCTTGGCCCGCGAGCATGACGATCGTCTCGATGGCCGCTGCCTGCTGCGGGTGCAACATCCGCAGCCGCTGCGCCACGCGCTGGAGATCCGCCACGACAGCTTCATCGACCCGGGCTTCATCGCCATGCTGCGGCGCCACCATGTGGCGCTGGTGGTCGCCGATACCGCTGGCAAATGGCCCCAGCTGGAAGACCTGAGCGCCGACTTCGTCTATGTGCGGCTGCACGGCGACAAGGAGCTGTACGCCAGCGGCTACAGCGACACAGCGCTCGACCGCTGGGCCCAGCGCATAGCCGCCTGGCGCAGCGGCCGGCAGGTGGCCGACGCGCAACTCGCGTCACCCAAGGCGGCCCCACGCCGAGCCAGGCGCGACGTGTACTGTTATTTCGACAACGACGTGAAGGTGCACGCGCCGTATGACGCGGCCCACCTGGCCAAGCGGCTCGGCCTGCCCACCGGTCTGGCGGCCGACGAACAGTTCGTACCACCCGATGGCCTGCCGCCGCCCCGCAGCCGGGCGCCCGCCTTCGGCCCACCGCGCGCTCGGCACTGACGCGGCGGGCGGTCCTACAACACGCGTCGCCCGGCGCCTACACGACACATCGTCATGGCCGCCCACACTGGGCCGCATTGGCCGCCGCCCGCGGCTGGCACATCCCAGGACCTTCGCCTCATGACCACACCCACCCTCTTCGACGCCCTGCGCGACAGCCACGCCATTCAGCGCAGCCTGTGCCGCCGCCTGACGCACACGCGCAACCCGCAACGGCGCGAGATGCTGTTCCTGCAGCTCAAGGTCGAGCTCGAAGCGCACGCGGCGGCCGAGGAACGATTCTTGTACGTGCCGATGCTGATGACCGACTCGGGGCTCAGCGCGACGCGCCATGCCCTGTCCGAACACCACGACATCGAAGAGCTGTGCGAAGACCTGAGCGTGCGCGACAAGGCCAGCGACGAGTGGACCGAGACGATGGCCGCACTGAGCCACAAGGTGCACCACCACCTGCGCGAAGAAGAACGCAAGTTCTTCAAGGTCGGCGGGCGGTTGCTGACGTCCCGCCACAAGGCACAGCTCGCGCGCGACTACGAGAAAGACGTGGTGCGCCTGCGCCGGCTGTACGCAGAGAACTACAGCACGGTGGCGGTCGACGCGGCCGGTGCGGTGCGCCTGTCACGCCGGGCGGCGCAACATCCGGCCGCACCGGCCTGAGCGGCGCGCAAGAAACGACGGGCCGCCCCTAGCTTCTTGACCCCCGCGGGGGGTCGGGCGCAGCCCGGCCCTGGGGGCATCAGGACATCAGACAGCGCCGCTGTTCTTCACGCCCAGCACCTCGATCGGCTCGATAGCCGGCGGGCTGGCGAACAGCTCGGGCGCCTTGGCCATCAGCGCCTGCGCGATCGGGCCGGTCAGGTGGCCCTGACGGCCAGCCTCGTCGTGGAAGGCGTCGAAGACACCGAACGTCGTCGGCGACAAACGCAGCGCGAACCAGATCGGCGTGGCCGGTTCGTCGCGCGCCATCGTCAGTGCGGCTTGCAGGAACTGGGCGACCTCGGCTTCCTTGCCGGGCTTGGCTTCGAGGCGGGCGAACAGGGCGAGCTTGATCATGGTGATTCCTTGAGAGGGTGAACACGTCGGGGATTCGACGGGGGCCAGTGTCGGCACCGCAGGTCGTTCGCACCATTGCCGCAAATGACATTTTCGATACCATATGCGCCATGAAGATGGCTGTGCTGGCACTTGATGGCGTATTCGATACCGGGTTGGCCTCGGTGCTCGACACCCTCACCACCGCGAACGAACTCGCAGCGCTTCAGCAGCTGCCGGCGCCACGCTTCGACATCACGATCGTCGGCGTACGCAAGCAGGTGAACACCGCGCTCGGTTTGCGCGTGCCGGTGCAGCCGGTGAGTGCCTGCCCGCAACCGGACTGGGTCGTCGTGCCCGCCCTCGGCACCAAGATGCCAGAGCCGTTGGTACAGGCGTTGGCGCGGCCCGACACACGAGACGGCGCCGCCCAACTGGGCGATTGGCATGGCGGTGGCGCACGCGTGGCCGCGGCCTGCATCGGCGGCTTTTTGCTCGCCGAATCGGGCCTGCTCGAAGGTCACGAGGCCACCACCACCTGGTGGCTCGGGCCGCTGTTTCGCCAGCGCTACCCGGGCGTGCGGCTCGATGAGTCGCGCATGCTGGTGCCCTCAGGCGATTTCGTCACCGCGGGCGCGGCGATCGGCCACCTCGACCTCGCGCTGTGGCTGGTGCGCCAGGCCAGCCCCGAGCTGGCCGCTGTCGTCGCGCGCTACCTGCTGGTCGATTCGCGGCCGTCACAGGCAGCCTTCATGATCCCCGACCATCTGGCGCATGCCGACCCGCTGGTGCAACGCTTCGAGCGCTGGGCCCGCGGCCGACTCGATCAGGGGTTTTCGCTCGACGCCGCGGCCGACGCGTTGGCCACCAGCAAGCGAACGCTGCAGCGCCGGCTCGAGGCCGTGCTGGGCAAGTCGCCGCTGTCGTACTTTCAGGATTTGCGCGTCGAACGCGCGGTGCATTTGCTGCGCACCAGCCCGGCCGACATCGAGAAGATCGCGGCCGAGGTGGGCTATGCGGATGGGGTGACGCTGCGCACGTTGTTGCGCAAGCGGCTGGGGCGTGGCGTGCGCGAGTTGCGCGAACGGGCCCGTTGACTTGCTGGCTCAGCCGCGCAGGCGGTCTTGCACGCGGTCGATCACCTGCCAGCTGAGGTCGGCAGCGGCTTGCTGGTGCATGAAATGGCCGTGCTCGACGAAGTAGCGGTCGGCCAGCGCTTCGCGCAGCGCCGGTGCCTGCGACACGTTGGCGGGTAGGTCACGCGGCGAACAGCCGGCCAGCGCCTGCTTCAGGCGGCGGGCGTACAGCTTGTAGGCCACCGGGTCCAGCCGCACGCGGCCGTTTTCCATCTCGTGCAGCTTCTGCGCCACGTCGAGCACGTAGAGGATCTGACCGGAGGAAGCGGGCAAAGGCATGGTGTGGGGGTCGCCAAACGCGAGTCGCATTCGAAGGCCTCCAATGTCGCCGGGATGGCCCCCAGGCAATCGACTGAAAAGCGGCCGCACACAGGCGTTTGTTACCTGTGGCGACCGCTTTCGCCCGTTCAACGCGGGCTGATCGTTACGCGCCAGGCGTCACCACCACCCTGCGTCTCGCAACGCACCGGCAAGAAGGTCTCGATGACCTGGAAGTTGGTGCGGGCGTGTTCGGTCAGCTCGGTGAAGCTGTAGGCGGCGGTGCGGCCGCTGTCGTGCACCGCCAGCGCCAGCGGCAAGGCCAACTGATCGGCCAGGTGCGGGCCGACCGCGCCGTTGCCAGCCTGGAAGGCACGCAGCTCGGCCACCACCGCCGCCGCGACGCTTTCGGCGCTGCGACTCTTCTCGCCAAACGCGGTGACCAGCTCGGTCACCTGCTCGTAGGCCAACGTCGCCATCAGCGCATTGCCGGGGCCTTCGTCTTGTCGGACGGCTGGCGTGCGCAATTGATCGTGCGACCAGCCCATGGCCGCGCCGAGCGCCGACAACTCGCGGGTCGCGACACCACGGGGCAGGCCGGGCACCAGGCATTCGGCATAAGCCTCGCGCAGTGCGCCACGGTGCAGCAGGTCGAACGGCTGCAGGCCATGCTCCGCCGGCGTGATCGTGGCCACCGCTTCGCCGCCACCGGCCGGGTAGAAGCCATGCCGGCGCAACGCCAGCGCCAAACCGACGCCCATGCGTTTGAGCAACGGCGCGAAACAGCGCTCGATGAAGTGGAACGGCGGCGCCATCGGGTTGTGCGTGCCGCCGCTCAGCTCGATCCGGCTGGGCGTGGCCGCGCGCATCAGCGCCGGCAGCACGGTCTGCAACACCAGCGTGCAGCTGCCGGCCGTGCCGACCGCGAAACGGTAGTCGCCCGCGCGCACGGCGCCCGGCTCGAACTGCAGCGCCGACGAGCCGAGCTCGGCACCACTGACCACTGCGCCGCTGATCGCCTGCGCGGCGTTTACGCACGACAGGTGCTGGCGCATCAAGCCGGGTTTCGAACGCTTGGCGCGGATGCTGTGGATGCGCAGCGGCTGGCCGGTGCACATCGCCAGCGCCAGTCCGGTACGCAGGATCTGGCCGCCGCCTTCGCCGACGGAGCCGTCCAGTTCAATCATTTGGGTTCTTCCTCTTCTTTGTTGTAGGTCGCCGCGCAGTGGCTGCGCGAAGGGCTCAGCCCTTCACGCAGACCACCTGCTTCAGCGTGTGCACGACTTCGACCAGGTCCTTCTGCGCATCCATCACCGCGTCGATGTCCTTGTAGGCCATCGGGATCTCGTCGATCACGTCCTTGTCCTTGCGGCATTCGACGCCTTCGGTCGCCGCGCGATGGTCGGCCAGCGTGAAGCGACGCTTGGCTTCGCCGCGGCTCATCGTGCGGCCGGCGCCGTGCGAGCAGCTTTCGAAGCTCTCCGGGTTGCCCTTGCCGCGCACGATGTAGCTGCGTGCGCCCATGCTGCCCKGGATGATGCCCAGCTCGCCCTTCTTTGCGCTCACCGCACCCTTGCGGGTCACGAACACGTCTTCGCCGAAGTGCGTTTCCTTCTGCACATAGTTGTGGTGGCAGTTCACCGCCTCGATGTGGCTCTGGAAGTTCTTGTGCAGCACGGTCTTCGCGGCCTCGATCACGCGGCGCATCATCACCTCGCGGTTCTGCTTCGCAAACTTCTGCGCCCAGCCGACGGCGCGCACGTAGTCGCCGAAGTAGCGCGCACCCTCTTCGAAGTACGCCAGGTCACGGTCCGGCAGGTTCGCGTTGTTGCGCAGCGCGTCCTGCTTGGCCAGCTCGATGAACATCGTGCCAATCGCATTGCCGACACCACGCGAACCCGAGTGCAGCATGAACCACACCGCGCCTTCTTCGTCGAGGCAGACCTCGATGAAGTGGTTGCCGGTGCCCAGCGTGCCCAGGTGGTTGCGGTGGTTGGTCTTTTCCAGCTTCGGGTAGTCGCGGCACAGTTCGGTGAACTCGGGCTCCAGCTGCGACCAGGCGGTGTCCACCGCGCCGGGAATCTTGTCCCAGGCACCCGGGTCACGCGCGCCAGGCGAGCGGCCATGCGGCACGGCGCGCTCGATCGCCGAACGCAGCGGGCCCAGGTTGTCGGGCAGGTCCTCGGCACGCAGCGTGGTCTTGCAGGCCATCATGCCGCAGCCGATGTCCACACCGACCGCGGCCGGGATGATCGCCTTCAGCGTCGGGATCACCGAGCCGACAGTCGCTCCGATGCCCAGGTGCACGTCCGGCATCGCCGCGATGTGCTTGAAGACAATGGGCAGGCGCGCGGCGTTGGCCAGCTGGCGCTTGGCCTCTTCTTCGACAGGCACGCCGCGGGTCCACATCTTCACCGGCACGCCGCCGGGGATTTCTTCAACGTTGTAGTTCTTCTGTTCCATGATGTTCTCTCTCTCAACTGATCTGGTGGACGCGGCGGGAGTCGAACCCGCATCAATGCAGCAACCAGGGATTCGATCCCCTGGCCTAGTCGGCGATTGGAAACGCGCGCCAGTGACGACCCGTCATCGGAGCCGGCACCTGCATCCTCAACCGTACTCGCCAACCAACTTGACCCGCTGCACCTGGTTTTACCCAGGCTGCCGGCAATATCAACATTTTTGGCAGTGGCGCTCCCTTCTGTGCCAGCGCGCCCTTTGTCTTTACTTTCCTGGAGATGCCTCGCTGCGACGAGGTTTGATGAAACGTATTCGTGCTCTACCCACTGAGCTACGGTCCCTCTGATTTGGGACCGGCGGGATTCGAACCCACGACCACGAGCTTAAGAGGCTGTAGTTCCATCTGCATTCGCAACGCGACATCAAAAACAGCGCGACGAGGATCGGCAAGACAACTGCCACGACCGGTTTCCCGGCTGAGGGTTCGACCCCTCAGGGCTTCCAATGTAGTCCTGCCTGCATTCGCGCAAAACACTTGCTGTTTGTTCAACGGCTCTCGGGTGGCGACGAGAGAAATGGTGAGACTTTGATCGGGAAAAGATGTAGTCCACACCAAGCATTCGCCACCCGACAGCCGTCGACAGGGCTGGGTTGGATGGGTGCCGCAAACGACCAGATTCACAAGAGCGGCCGGCCGGTTGCCCGGCTGCGGGCTTGCAGGCCCGCGTGGCCAAGTGGTGCTGTACTCCTGTGCGCATTCGCTTGCGGCACCGTCCTCACCTCCCAGTGACTTTCACCTTCTTCATTGCACGTTCAACGAGATCCTGTCGATCTCGCCGACCCAGTGATCGGCGCCAATCTGCCCTTGGGCGAACTGCGCCACCTGCGTGAACACCGCGTCCGAGAAGCCGCCGACATTCATGATGTCGGCACGCTCGGCTGCCTGCGTCGTCCCGTGCGGCTGGATGTCGATGCAAACGAGCTTCGCTTGCGGGCAGCGCTGCTTCAGCTCCGCCCACTCGCGCATCGTCTGCGTCGCCCCATGGCGGCGCGCGTCGACCCACGACTCGTTGTCCGAGACCAGGATCACCACGTCCACCTGCGCCTTCTCCCAGTTCAACCAAGTCAGCGGCGCGCTGCAGTTGGTACCCCCACCACCGATGGACGCCAGCGCCTTCGCGTTGGTCATCACCGAATCACGGGCGTTCAACGCCAGCTTCACCACCGCCTGCTCGAACGGCATCACACGCGCCGACGGGTTCTTGCGCAACACCGCCGCTGCCACCAGGGCCGCGACATCGATGCAACGCACGCTCGACGTTGCCGAACCACGGTGGCCCGTCACTGCCGAGCTCATCGAGCCCGACACGTCGGGGCACACCACCACACGGCCATCGAACGCCGGCACGTTGGCCAACGCCGCTTCCATCGCGTCCTGCAACGCATCGCGGACGATCGCCGGCACCGCATCGCCGGTCGCCATGAAGGCCGACATCAGCTGGTACGGCAGCACACGCGCCTTCGCCACGGCCTGCGGGTCACGCAGCTTCGCAGCGATCACCTCGGCCATGCCGTCGACACCGAACACACCGTGGCGGGCAAAGGTGTTCAGGTTCTGACGCACCATCTGCCACGAACCGGCACGGGCGATCTGCGCCCACTGCGCGGTGCTCAGCTGCAGCGCGGTCAGCATCTGGAACGGCACATCCGGCACGTCCAGCGACGCCGCCACACCCAACGCCATGCCACGCTTGAAGCGCTCGAACGCCTGCGTGATCGGCGGCAGCTCAGCCTCGACGAAGGGCTTGCCCAGCAACCAGGCGAACCAGGCCGCACGCCAGGCTTCCGCCGGCTTCGGGTGAACCATCTTCACTACGTCCGCCAGCGACGGCGTGTTGCCCACCGAAGCCGCCAGCAACTGCTTCTCGCTCGCGCTCAGCAGCCAATGCTGGACCAGTTTCTTCGGACGCGAGCCGAGTGACTTGCGACCCACCGCACCACTGCGCACGATCTGCACGAAGTTGCGCAGCATCTTGCCGCTGTCGATCACGCGGCCGAACACATCGTTCAGCAGCGCGACATCACGCACCGCCAGCGTCGCAGCCAGCAGCGCCGGCATGTCCTTCATGTGGCCGGCCGAGCGGGCATAGATCGCCGTCTTGGCGACGAACGCCGGATCCACCTGCTGCGCCAGCGCCAGCACCTGATCGAGCTGGGTGTCAGCATTGGCATAGAAGGTCTGGCTCAGGCAACCGGTGGCCGCCAGCTGCGCCAGTTGGTGACGCGGGCTCAGCGCATAGGCCGGCGCGCCGTGGTGGTTGGTCGCTTTCGCTTGGGGCAGCAGCGCGCCCTTGCTCGAATGAAACAGCTGCGTGTTGACCATGGGTGTTCTCCTTGTTCTCGCATTCAACTTTTGTGCTTCTTCTATTGCAACGGGTGTGCCAGGTTGGCCAAGCAGCGCTGGATAGATCTCCTATCTCGTTGATTTCAAATGATTTATTTCCTTCTAACGTCAAGGATCGATACACTGAGCCCAGTCAAGAACCGGCCAACTGCTAGCATTGCAGCTAGTCATTTATCTACATTGCCATGCCCAAGAAGACTGTCGTGATCGGCTTTCTCGGCACCCAGCTCGATTCGGGCCAGGGCGCCGGGCGGTGGGAGAAGTGGCGCCCCACGATTTCGCTGACCCAGCACGAAGACACGCTGGTACATCGGCTCGAGCTGATCTACACGCCGCAGCACGAGGCCTTGGCCCAGCGCGTGAAGCAAGACATCGCGACCGTGTCACCCGACACCGAGGTGCGCCTGGTCGAGATGGCCATCGCCGATCCGTGGGACTTCGGCGAGGTCTACGCCGCGCTGTACGACTGGACCCGCCGCTACCGCTTCGACCCCGACCGCGAGCAGTACTGGACGCACATCACCACCGGCACCCACGTCGCGCAGATCTGCATGTTCCTGTTGGTCGAGTCACGCTTCATCCCCGGCGTGCTGCTGCAGACCGCGCCGCCGAAGAAGCAGGTGCAAGGCAACCCCGGCAGCTATGCACTGATTGACCTCGACCTGTCACGCTACGACGCGCTGGCGCAGCGCTTCGAAGCCGAGCAGCGCAACGCGGTGGACTTCTTGAAGAGCGGCATCGCGACGCGCAACAAACGCTTCAATGCGCTGATCGACGAGATCGAGCGTGTCGCCGTGCGCTCACGCGCCCCTATCCTGCTGACCGGGCCCACGGGAGCCGGCAAGTCGCACCTCGCGCGGCGGATGTTCGAGCTGAAGAAGTCGCGCCATGAAATGAAGGGCGAGTTCGTCGAGGTGAACTGCGCAACGCTGCATGGCGACGGCGCAGCGTCCACACTGTTCGGTCATAAGAAGGGCTCTTTCACCGGCGCAGCAGCAGACCGCGCCGGCCTGCTGCGCACCGCGCACGAAGGCGTGCTGTTCCTCGACGAGATTGGCGAGCTCGGCCTGGACGAGCAGGCGATGTTGCTGAAGGCGGTGGAGGAAAAGCGCTTCTTCCCGATGGGCAGCGACCGCGAAGTCACGAGCGACTTCCAGCTGATCGCCGGCACCAACCGTGACCTTCGCATCGACGTGGCCGCCGGACGTTTTCGCGAAGATCTCTACGCCCGCATCAACCTGTGGTCGTACACACTGCCCGGTCTGGCGCAGCGGCCGGAAGACCTGGAGCCGAATGTCGAGCACCTGCTGGCGCGCGCGGCTGCCGAGTCAGGGCGCGCAGTGCGCTTC
>NZ_JBFUGE010000033.1:0-24922 GCF_056403075.1 Ideonella sp. P3_A4
ACATACGACCGAATGTTATGGTTGTCAACATGAGCAGCCGACAACCGCCTCCGATCGTCAAGGCCGCGAAGCCAACCCGGCCGACCACGCCCGCTCGAAAGACGGCGGCGAAGGCATCGGCCCCGAAGACGAAGATCCCTGCCAAGCCGGCCTACCACCACGGCGACCTGGCGCTGCTGAACAACGGCGCCCGAGTCGGCGTGACCACGCTGGAGGGCTACATCGTCGGCCGCATCGCCGTCGAAGCGACGCACTCTGCGATCAGCAGCGGCCGGTTGAGCCGAGCCCGCTTCGGCGAAGTGCTGGGTGGACTGCGCACCGACCTGGGTGGCTTCCGTGTCGACTACGGCGGCGGAGCGCAAGGCTCCAAGTTTGTCGACCTGATGGCCGTCGACCGTTACGGTCGCCTGGTCGGCTGATTTTCTGATTCAAGGGAGCGCAGCATGCAACGCCGCCATTTCATGATCGCCGGCGCTGCAGGTTGCGCCACCTTGCCCAGCTTGGGTTTCGCCGCCGGCAAGGCCGTGCGCATCGGCCAATCGGCCTCGCTGACCGGGACGCAGACCCAGTACGGCAAAGACGTCAACCTGGGCCTGAACGCCGCGCTGGCAGCCGCCAACAAAGCCGAGGGCTCAACCGGCCTGAATTTCGAACTGCTGGCGCTCGACGACGGCGGTGTCAAAGAACGCGTGGTGTCCAACGCCAAGAGCCTGATCGACGTCGGCGCCGCGGCGCTGGTCGGCTTCACGAGCGGCATCGGCGCCCAGGACTGCCTGCAACTGATGCAGGACAACCAGATCGCGATGATCGGCACCGCCAGCGGCAACATGGGCATCCGCGGCAGCGGCCAGCCTGGCACCGCGCACGTGCGGGCTGGCTACGACGTCGAATACCGGCAGATGATCAATTACTTGAAGACCTTCGGCTTCAACAAGGTCGGCTACGTTTATCTGCAGGACACCTCGAAGATCAATCTCGCAACGATGACCGCGGTGATGGACAGCGCCGGCATCAAGTCACCGATCGCGATCGGTGTCGACCGCAACGCCAAGGACATCGAAGGCGCAGCGAAGCAGCTGCTCGCCGCCAAGCTCGATTGCGTGGTCTTCACGACCAATGCCACGCCGGTGCTGGCGATCATGAAGCACATGAACGATGGTGGGTTCCCCGGCATGTTCTTCGCCACTTCGCTGGCGGGGCAGGACCTGATCAACGGCGTGCAGACCGTTGGCCGCAGCGTCGTGATGAGCCTGGTGGTGCCGCGCCCCACCGCACTGGGTATCGGTGTCGTGTCGCAATGCACCCGCGATGTGGCGGCCGTCAACGCCAGCGCGAAGATGGGCGTCACCGTGCTCGAGGGCTACATCGCCGGGCGCGTGGCCGTCGAGGCGGCTCGTGCGGCGGCACTGAAGGGCGGCGACGTCAGCCGCCAGCGCATCCGCGATTCGCTGGCCAACCTGAAGGTCGACCTGGGCGGCTACCGCGTGGCCTACGAGTCGGGCAGCAGCCAGGGCTCGCAGTACGTCGACCTCGTGGTGGTCGACCGCTTCGGCCGCATCGCCGGCTGACCAACCACCTCTCTTCATCACAAGGGGCCTCACGGCCCCTTGTTCGTTCAGAGGCTGGTGCGTAGCGTCCAGATCTCCGGGAACAGCACCGTGTCCAGCATCTTGCGCAGGTAGCTGACGCCGCCGGTGCCGCCGGTGCCGCGCTTGAAGCCGATCACGCGTTCGACAGTCGTCACGTGGCGGAAGCGCCAGAGGCGAAACGCGTCCTCGAGGTCGGTCAGCTCTTCGCCCAGCTGGTAAAGATCCCAGTTCGCCTCGGGCTTTCGATAGACCTGCAGCCAGGCCTGCTCGACGCCCGGGTTGGCTTCGTAGGGCTGGGTCCAGTCGCGTTCGAGGTGGCTGGCCGGCACGGCGACGCCGCGGCGCGCCAGCAGACGCAGCGACTCGTCGTACAGCGACGGCGCTTTCCACGCGGTCTCGACGACGGCCAGCAGATCCGGCCGGTGCGCATGCGGCTGCAGCATCGCCGGGTTCTTGTTGCCCAGGCTGAACTCGATGCAGCGGTACTGCCAGCTCTGGAAGCCGCTGGACTGCGCGAGGTAGGGCCGGATGGCCGAGTACTCGGGCGGCGTCATCGTCGCCAGCACGTCCCAGGCGTGCACCAGCTGCTCCATGATCTTCGAGACGCGGGCCAGCATCTTGAAGGCCGGCGGCAACTGGTCCGTCGCGATCGCCTTCACCGCCGCTCGCAGCTCGTGCAGCATCAGCTTCATCCACAGCTCGCTGGTCTGGTGCTGCACGATGAACAGCATCTCGTTGTGGTCGGGCGAGAGCGGCTGCTGGGCGTTCAGCACCGCGTCCAGGTGCAGGTAGTCGGCGTAGCTCATGTCGCGCGAGAAGTCGAGCTGGGCGCCCTCCTCTTTGACGATGGATTCGCCCCGCGGCGCACTCGTGGCGCCATGACCCATCGGGCATCCCTGGTCGCTCATGTCACCGCTGCCTTCTGGTTGAAGCGCGCCTCGCGCCATTGTTCGGTCGACAGGATCTCGGCCAGCGCGGTGACTGCGTCGAACACATCGACGTAGCGGGTATACAGCGGCGTGAAGCCGAAGCGCAGCAGGTCGGGTTCAGCGTCCGTGCCATCGCCGGCGCGGAAGTCGCCGATCACGCCGCGAGCAATCAGCGCCTGCATCACCGCATAGCCGGAGACGCCCGGACAGGCCAGCGAGACTTGGCTGCCGCGGCGCTGGCGGTCGGCCGGTGTCACCGAGCGCAGGCCATGGCCGGCGCAGCGCGCGTCGACCTGCGCGAGGAACAGGTCGGTCAGCGCAAGCGACTTCTCGCGCAGCGCCGCCATGCCGCCCATCGGTTCGGCCGCCAGCAGCGTGTCGACGCCACATTCGAGCACCGACAGGCCGATCACCGACGGCGTGCCGCAGAGATAGCGCGAAACGCCTTCGGCCGGCCGGTAGTCAGTGTCGAAGGTAAACGGCGACGCATGGCCCATCCAACCCGACAGCGGCTGCCAGAAACGGCTTGCGTGGCGTGGGTGAGCCCAGACGAACGCGGGAGCCCCAGGGCCGCCGTTCAGGTACTTGTAGCCGCAGCCGATTGCGAAGTCGGCATCCGCGCCATTCAGGTCGACCGGCAGTGCACCGGCCGAATGGCACAGGTCCCACAGCGCCAGCGCGCCCTTGGCATGCGCCTGCGCGGTCAGCGCCGCCATGTCGTGGATCGCGCCTGTGCGGTAGTTCACTTGCGTCAGCATCAGCACCGCGACGCGCTCGTCCAGCCGCGCCGCGATCTGCTCGCCTGTCGCCAACTCCAGTTCGAAGCCGTGCTGCTTGGCCAGCGACTGCGCGATGTACAGATCGGTCGGAAAGTTGCTGCGCTCGGACAGGATCACCTTGCGGCCCGGCTGGTCCCGCTTGGCGATCTCGATCGCCGCGCTGAGCACCTTGTACAGGTTGATCGAGGTTGAATCGGCCGTCACCAGCTCACCCGGCTTCGCGCCGACCAGGCGGCCGATCTTGTCGCCCACGCGCTGCGGCAGCGTGATCCAGCCGGCGGTGTTCCAGCTGCGAATCAGGCCGTCGCCCCACTCCTGCTGCACCACCTGCGCGGCACGAGCCGGCGCAGCGGCGGGCAGCACACCGAGCGAATTGCCATCGAGGTAGTTCACGCCGTCGGGCAGCGTGAACAAGGTGCGCAAAGAGCGCAGCGGATCGGCCGCGTCGAGCGCGGCGCAGGCCTGTCGGGTCAAGGGTTCGGTCATCGTTGGCTCACAGCTCTCGTAACACGGCGCGGACCGGTGAGGCGTCCGCAGTGATCAGTTTCAAAGGCAAGGCGATCAGCTCGTAGTCGCCTTCGGGCACGTCGTCGAGCACCAGGTTTTCGAGCACGCGCACATTGCGGCGCCGCAGCACTTGGTGGCTCGGCAGCTCCTTGCTCGCGGCCGGGTCGACGCTGGAGGTGTCGATGCCCACGAGCAGCACGCCGCGTTCGGCGAACGCCTCGATCACGGCGGCGTCGAAGGCCGGCAGGTCGTTGTCGAAATGGTCCTGCGGCGCCTTCTTGTAGGTGCGTACCAGCACGCGCGGCGGCAGATCGGCCAACGCGTGCGCAACGTGCTCGGGGCGCACCAGCGGGCCGCAGTCGATCGCATGGATCACGCGGCAGCGGCCCAGGTAGGGCAGCAGGTCGACGGCGCCGATCGGCGCGCCTTCGGGGTCGTAATGCAGCGGCGCATCGGCATGCGCGCCGACATGCGGCGACAGCGTGATCGCCGACACGTTGACCGGGCAGCCGGGCGTGATCGTGGCGACCCACTCCTGGCGGTAGGCGGTGTCGCCCGGAAAGACCGGGGCACCAGCGTGCACGGGGGGCGAAATGTCCCAGAGGCGTTTGCTCATCGGGCCAGCATAGGGCGAGGGGTGAGGCGGCGGCAAGGCAACGCAGGGTCACCTCAGCCGGGTTCGGAAAAAGTATAGACCTGAATAGTTGACAAGTGAAGTAATTCGACCTAGATTTTGGTCAGCCCAACCTGGGAGCCCGTTCCATGCCCTTGCCGCTGCTGCCCAGCGCCCTTGTCGATACGTTTGCGCGCGACCGCCTACCGCCACCGGAGCAATGGCCCGAGCTGGTGTTCGACCTGCCCGAGCTGCGTTTTGCCGATCACCTCAACTGCGCGGGGGCGCTGCTCGATGCACGTGTGGCCCAGGGCGAAGGCGAGCGCCTCGCGATCCAGGGCGAAGGCGTGCGCTGGACCTACGCCGAGCTGCAAGCCCAGGTCAACCGCATCGCCAATGAACTGGTCGAAGGACTCGGCTTGGTCAGCGGCAACCGCGTGCTGCTGCGCGGCGCGAACACGCCGATGCTCGCAGCCTGCTGGCTGGCCGTGGTCAAGGCCGGCGGCATCGCGGTCGGCTCGATGCCGCTGCTGCGCGCCAAGGAGCTGAGGCAGATCGTCGACAAGGCGCAGATCACCCATGCCCTGTGCGATGCGCGGCTGGCCGATGAGCTGCAGCTGGCGCGCGCCGATGGCGGCGCGGCGAGCCTGCGCGAGGTCGTGCTGTTCCACAGCGATGCGCCCGACGCGATGGAGGCCCGCGCCGCCCAGCGGCCGGACCGCTTCGACGCGGTCACCACCTCGTCCGACGACGTCTGCCTGATGGCCTTCACCTCGGGCACGACCGGCACGCCGAAGGCGACGATGCACTTCCACCGCGACGTGATGGCGGCCTGCGCCTGCTGGCCGGCGCACGTGCTGCGCGCAACGCGTGACGACATCTTCATCGGCAGCCCGCCGCTGGCCTTCACCTTCGGGCTTGGTGGCCTGCTGCTGTTCCCGATGTCGGTCGGCGCCTCGACGGTGTTGATCGAGAAGGCGACGCCGGACACGCTGCCGGCCGCGATCGAGCGCTATCGCGCGACCGTCTGCTTCACCGCGCCGACGTCCTACCGCGCCATCGCGATGGCGATGGCCAACGGCGGACCGAAGCACGACCTTGGCTCGCTGCGCAAGTGCGTCTCGGCTGGCGAGGCCTTACCCGCCGCTACGCGCAAGCTGTGGCGCGACACGACCGGCATCGAGATCATCGACGGCATCGGCTCGACCGAAATGCTGCACATCTTCATCTCGGCCAACGAGACTCTCGCTCGTGCCGGCGCGACTGGCCTGCCGGTGCCTGGCTACCGCGCCTGCATCGTCGACGACGAAGGCCGCGAACTGCCGCCAGGCCAAGTGGGCCGGCTCGCCGTCAAGGGCCCGACGGGCTGCAAGTACCTGGCCGACGACCGCCAGCGCCAGTACGTGCAGAACGGCTGGAACCTGACCGGCGACGCCTACCTGGTCGACACCGACGGCCAGTACGTCTACCAGGCCCGCACCGACGACATGATCATCAGCGGCGGCTACAACATCGCCGGGCCCGAGGTCGAAAGCGCGCTGCTGCTGCACCCCGCGGTGGCCGAATGCGGCGTGATCGGGCTGGCCGATGCCGACCGCGGCCAGATCGTCAAAGCCTTTGTCGTGCTGAAGCCCGGCCACCAGGGCGACGAGGCGATGACCAAGACGCTGCAGGACTTCATCAAGCAGTCGATCGCGCCGTACAAGTACCCGCGGGCAATCGAATACCTCGCTCAACTGCCGCGCACCGAGACCGGCAAGCTGCAGCGCTTCCGC
This sequence comes from Ideonella sp. P3_A4, assembly GCF_056403075.1. Classification (NCBI taxonomy): domain Bacteria; kingdom Pseudomonadati; phylum Pseudomonadota; class Betaproteobacteria; order Burkholderiales; family Sphaerotilaceae; genus Ideonella; species Ideonella sp. P3_A4. The sequence continues at coordinate 6,193 of NZ_JBFUGE010000033.1, forward strand.
CTGCGCCAACCCACTTGAACAAGAAAGACAAGACGATGCACAAGGTCCTGCAACCCTCGCACTGGGCGCCGCCACGCGGCTATGTCAACGGCGTGGCCGCACGCGGCACGCAAGTCTTCGTCGCCGGCCAGATCGGCTGGAACGCCGACTGCGCGTTCGACACGGACGACCTGGTCGAACAGACCCGGCAGGCGCTGCTGAACGTGATCGCCGTGCTGGCCGAAGCCGGCGCCACACCTGACCACATCGTGCGCATGACCTGGTACCTGGTCGACCGCAGCGAGTACCTGGCCCGCGGCAAGGAAATCGGCGCCGTGTTCCGCGACACGATCGGCTCTTACGCGATCGCGATGACGGCGGTGCAGGTCGCAGCGCTGATCGAAGCGCGCGCGAAGGTCGAGATCGAGGTCACGGCGGTTATTCCGGGCTGATCGGTCGGCCCATCAATGACAAAGGCCACMCGGAGGTGGCCTGTGCTTGGCAGCTGGCGCGATCAGACCGAGAAGCTCGAACCGCAGCCGCAGGTCGTCGAGGCATTCGGGTTCTTGATCACGAACTGGGCGCCCTGCAGGTCTTCCTTGTAGTCGATCTCGGCGCCCATCAGGTACTGCAGGCTCATCGCGTCGATCAGCAGCGTGACGCCGTTCTTGCTCATCTGCGTGTCGTCTTCGTTGACGATTTCATCGAAGGTGAAGCCGTACTGGAAGCCCGAGCAGCCGCCGCCCTGCACGAACACGCGCAGCTTCAGGTCCGGGTTGCCCTCTTCAGCCACCAGGTCAGCCACCTTGGCGGCAGCGCTGTCGGTGAACAGGATCGGAGCGGGCATCACGCCGGTGTCAGGGGTGGAGATTTCGGCCAGGGCGCTCATGGGGACTTCCTTCGGGAACAGAGATCAATCTTCAGGTCAGGGCTCGGGCAGCCATCATGCGTCGTTCGAAGCAGCCAGGATCAGCGCGGGCTTTTCGCCCTGGCTCGAATGGTGACGCAGTTCACCATCAATGGTGGCGCCTTGATGCATTTCAAGGGTCTCATAGCGAACTTCGCCGGCAATTCGGGCCTTGGGCTGAATTTCCAGCAGCTCCGTCGAATGAACGGGCCCAACAATTTGCCCGTTGATGATCACATGGCCGGCGATCACCCTGCCATGTACCCGGGCATTTTCGCTGATCACGAGCAAGGTTGGGCGATCGCCAGCGGCTATCACGTCGCCATGCACCTCGCCGTCGATGCGCAGGCCATCGCCAAAGCGCAGTTCACCATGAACCGCGGTGCCTTCACCGATCAGGCTGCGAATGGGGGGTTGTTTCTTACTGAACCACATGGGTGTGTCCTTTGCTGCTTTCCCAACTCGTCGCGTGCCTTCATCGCGCCGCGTGCACCGGCGCTGGGCCGCATCAAAGCTTGGCCATCTGCGTGGCCATGACGGCACCTGAGCCGTTCAACACCCTCACTTGCACTGTTTTTACCACGGCCCCCTCGGGGTGGTCGATGCGTCCTTCGACCCGTGCATACTGTTTCACCTGCAGGGTTTTGGCACCGCCTGGCAGGCTGTCCGACCAGGGTTCACCGTTGAGTTGGCCGCTCAGCGTCAACTCGTAGCGCCCTTCGAACGGCGTCGACGGCTTGCCGTTTTGCATCACCAGCAACTGATAGCGCAACTGATTGGCGCCGGCCGGCTCAACCTGGAACGCCCGCACCACCAGCGCGCTGCCAACGGACGCGCTTCCGCCCACGGGCAGCAAACGCTCGAAGAAGCCCAGATCGGCCTTCAGCGCCAGATTCTCCGCCTCCGCCTGCTTCAGTTGGGCCGCGAGCCGCTCTTGCGCCACCTTCTCGGCCTTCAGCAGGCTGTCGGCCGTGTTGGCGATGGCCTGCGCACGCCCGGACTCCTCACGCAGGCCGTCCAGTTCGGCTTTGAGCCGCGTCACTTCCTCTTTCGAGCCCCGGTCGAGGCCGGCAATGTCTTTGCCGAACTCGAAGGCCCACAACGCAATGGCTGCCGAGAAACCCAGCGCGACGGCATACAGGGCCCAGCGCAACGGCCAGGGTAGATGGCTGCGCACGATCATGCGCGGGGCACTGATCGACAGGCGGCGACGCAACAGCTTGAAGCGCATCGTGTCCGGAGGTGAACGGGGCCTGAAGACGCGAAAGGCCGCATGAGCGGCCTTTCGTTGGGGACAACGAACGTGTCGTTGAAGCGGGGATCAGCGCTTGCTGAACTGCTTACGGCGGCGAGCGCCGTGCAGACCGACCTTCTTACGTTCGACTTCACGCGCGTCACGCGTCACGAAGCCGGCACGGCTCAGGTCAGGCTTCAGCGCGGCGTCGTAGTCGATCAGCGCACGGGTGATGCCGTGGCGAACGGCGCCGGCCTGGCCGGATTCACCGCCACCGTGCACGTTGACCTTGATGTCGAAGGCCTCGCCATTGTTCGTCAGCAGCAGCGGCTGCTTGACGATCATGATCGAGGTCTGACGGCCGAAATATTCGTCGACGGTCTTGCCGTTGACGACGATCTGGCCGGTGCCCTTCTTGATGAAGACGCGGGCGACCGACGATTTGCGGCGGCCGGTGCCATAGTTCCAATTACCGATCATCACCGCTCCTTAGATTTCCAGCGCCTTGGGCTGCTGGGCGGCGTGCGGGTGCGTATCGCCCGCATACACCTTCAGCTTCTTGATCATCGCGTAGCCGAGCGGGCCCTTGGGCAGCATGCCCTTGACGGCCTTTTCCAGGGCGCGGCCCGGATGCTTGGCTTGCATGTCCTTGAACTTGGTGGCGTAGATGCCGCCCGGGTGGCCCGAATGGCGGTAGTACACCTTGTCGTTGGCCTTGTTGCCAGTGACGCGGATCTTGTCGGCGTTCAGGATGATGATGAAATCACCGGTGTCGACGTGAGGCGTGTAGATGGCCTTGTGCTTGCCGCGCAAACGGAGTGCCACTTCGCTGGCAACACGTCCGAGCACCTTGTCGGTGGCGTCAATCACAAGCCACTCGTGCGTCACTTCGGCCGGCTTGGCGCTGAAGGTCTTCATGAGGGTCTCTTGATGAGAAAAAAAACGGCTGTCTGAACGGCTCGTCCGGCTCCTTCGGCGCCGCTTGGAGGCCCAGCCCGCTTCAACAGCAGACTCGACCGGCGACCTCTCAGGCACACCGGGTACCTCGCGCCACAGAGCTTGCAACTTGAGTCGCGTGCAATGCGGGCAAAGCCCGTTCTCCCCGCCGAATAACGGGAAAGCCCGCGAGTATACCGCAGGCCAGCCCTTCGCCAAGCGGCAGGCCCAAGGGCGTTCGGGGGGCATTGGAGCCCACTCCTTAATCGGCCTCGTTAGACTAGGGTTATCACCAAGATCCAGGAGGCCACCCCCATGGGCCAGCCCGACGATCGCTCGGAGCCAGCCGACGTGCACACCCCGCACGCCGACCAGCCGCCGGGCACTTCACCGGTCGCCACCGCGCCGGCTTTCAGGTGGATTCCGATCCGCTCCCTCGCGCAACGCCACAGACCAAAAGTGCTCGCTCACTTGCTGTCTTTGGCCCCAGAAGACCGTTACCTTCGCTTCGGCTATGCCGCCAGTGACGCCCAGGTCAGCCGCTATGTGGACCTGCTCGATTTCGATCGGGACGAGGTGTTCGRCATCTTCAACCGCCGGCTCGAACTGATCGCCCAGGCCCACCTCGCCTACCTGCCGGATTCGACTCGCCTGCGCCAGGCGGCCGAGTTTGGCGTGTCGGTGCTGACCAAGGCGCGAGGCCGCGGCTACGGCGCGCGCTTGTTCGACCACGCAGTGCTGCACGCTCGCAACCGCGGGGTCGACACGATGATCATCCACGCGCTGAGCGAGAACGCTGCAATGCTGAAGATCGCGCGCAACGCCGGTGCCACCGTCGAGCGAGAGGGCGGCGAAGCCGAGGCCCGGCTGCGCCTGCCGCCTGAAACGCTGGGCTCGGTGATCGAGGCGATGGTCGAAAGCCGGGCTGCCGAGATCGACTACCAACTGAAGAGCAACGCCCAACGGGTGGACCAACTGCGCCACCTGTTCGTCGAAATCAAGGCCGGCATCCGCAAGGTGCGGGATTCGACGATCGAGTGAGCTGGCGCTTACCATGCGCCGATGCCTGACCACAGCACCGACGCCCCCTACGCCGACCTGGACCCGGCCGCCGTGCTGGGCGCATTGCAGGATGCGGGCTTCCCCTGCGACGGCCGGCTGCTGCAGCTCAATTCGTACGAGAACCGCGTCTACCAGGTGCCGCTCGACGACGGGCGGGTGATCGTTGCGAAGTTCTATCGCCCGCACCGCTGGAGCGACGCGCAGATCGCCGAAGAACACCGCTTTGCCGCCGAACTGGCCAAGGCCGAACTGCCGGTCGTGCCGCCGCTGCCTTTGAGCATCGACGGCCCCGCCCTGACCTTGTCCGCCGACACGCCCACGCTGGGCCACTACCACGTCGCCCCCGGTCAGGATGTCGCACCCGGCCAAGTGTTCCGCTTCTCGGTCAGCGAACGCTGGGCCGGCCGCGCACCCGAACTGGAACAGCCCGACACCCTGGCGTGGATCGGCCGACTGCTCGCCCGCATGCACCTGATCGGCGCGCGCGACACGTTCGCGCACAGGCGCGCACTCGACGTGCAGACCTTCGGCCACCGGCCACGCGAGCGCTTGATCGAGCTGGGCTTTGTCGACCCTGAGATCGACCGCGGCTGGATCAACGCCAGCGCCGCCGCGCTGGAGGCCGTCGACCAGGCCTTCGAGCGCCATGGCCCGCCGCGCCACCTGCGGCTGCATGGCGACTGCCACGCCGGCAACGTGCTCTGGCGCGACGAGGGCGTCGGCGCCGGGCCGCACTTCGTCGACCTCGACGACTGCTGCATGGGCCCGGCGATCCAGGACCTGTGGATGCTGCTACCCGGCGAGCGCGGTGCGGTCGACGCCGCCCTGCACCACCTGCTCGATGGCTACCGCGACTTCATGGATTTCGACGACCGCGAGCTGCTGCTGATCGAACCGCTGCGCACGTTGCGCATGGTCCACCACAGCGCCTGGCTGGCCGAACGCTGGCGCGACCCGGCCTTCCCGATCGCCTTCCCGTGGTTTGCAAGCCCGTCCTACTGGAACCAGCAGGCCGCCGACTTGCGCGAGCAGGTCGAACGGATGCAGGACGCTGCGGCTTAGGAAGCCAATAGCTTCGTCACCCGCTGCACATAAGCCGCCGGGTTTTCGAGCTGGCCGCCTTCAGCCAGCAGCGCCTGGTCGAACAGGATCTGTGCGAGGTCGTCGAAGCGCGGGTCGCTGTCCAGGCGCTTGACCAACGCGTGTTCGGGGTTCACTTCGAGCACCGGCTTCGACGCCGGCGCGTCCTGGCCGGCCTGTTTCAGCATGCGGGCCAGGTGGGCGCTCATGTCGCCCTCTTCGACGACCAGGCAGGCGGGTGAGTCGACCAGGCGGCTCGTCACGCGCACGTCCTTGGCGCGGTCCTTCAGCGTTTCTTTCAAGCGCTCCAGCACTGGCTTGAAGGTCTCGGCCACGGCCTCGGCCTGCTTCTTTTCTTCCTCGTCCTGCAGCTTGCCGAGGTCGAACGCGCCCTTGGTCACGCTTTGCAGCGTGTGGCCGTCGAACTCGTGCAGGTGCGACAGCAGCCACTCGTCGACGCGGTCGGTCAGCAGCAGCACCTCGAGGCCCTTCTTGCGGAAGATCTCGAGCTGCGGGCTGGACTTGGCGGCGGCCAGCGTGTCGGCGGTGATCACGTAGATCACCTCCTGGCCTTCCTTCATGCGCTGGACGTAGTCGGCCAGCGATACACCCTCGTCGGCATGAGTCGAAGCGAAGCGGAAGAGCTTGGCCAGACGCTCCTGGTTCTGGTGGTCTTCGCCGATGCCTTCTTTCAGCACCGCGCCGAACTCGTTCCAGAAAGCCTGGTACTTGGTCTTGTCATCGGCGCTGTCGCTATCGGCCAGGCCTTCGAGCATGCTCAGCACGCGCTTGGTCGAGCCTTCGCGGATCGCCTTCACGTCGCGGCTTTCCTGCAGCAGCTCGCGGCTGACGTTCAGCGGCAGGTCGGCCGAGTCGATCACGCCCTTGACGAAGCGCAGGTACACCGGCATCAGCGCCTCGGCGTCATCCATGATGAAGACGCGCTTGACATACAGCTTGACGCCGCCGCGCTTGTCGCGGTTCCACAGATCGTAGGGCGCCTTGGCCGGGATGTACAACAGCTGGGTGTATTCGCTGCGGCCTTCGACCCGGTTGTGGGTGTAGGCCAGCGGCGCCTGCGCGTCGTAGCTCAGTTGCTTGTAGAACTCCTGGTACTCGGCGTCGGTGACCTCGCTCTTGGGCCGGGCCCACAGCGCCGCCGCCTTGTTGACGGTTTCCCACTCGTCACCCTTGGCAACATACTTGGCGGCCTCCTGGTCCCACTCCTCCTTGCGCATCAGGATGGGCAGCGAGATGTGGTCGGAGTACTTCGAGATGATCGAGCGCAGCTTCCACGCCGCGAGGAACTCGGCCTCCTCGTCGCGCAGGTGCAGGACCACGTCGGTGCCGCGGGTCGGCTTGTCGATCGTCTCCAGGTCGTATTCGCCGGTGCCTTCGGAGCTCCAGCGCATGCCCTCACTCGCCGGCAAGCCGGCGCGGCGTGATTCGACGGTGATGCGGTCGGCCACGATGAAGCCGGAGTAGAAGCCGACGCCGAACTGGCCGATCAGGTTGGCGTCCTTCTTCTTGTCGCCTTCCAGCTGGGCCATGAACTCGCGCGTGCCGCTCTTGGCAATCGTGCCCAGGTGCGACGCAGCTTCTTCGGCGCTCATGCCGACGCCGTTGTCGCGGATCGTGACGGTCTTCGCCTCGGGGTCGAACAGCACCTTGATCTCGAGGTTCGGCTGGTCTTCGAACAGCTCGGGCTTGTCCAGCGCCTCGAAGCGCAGCTTGTCGCAGGCGTCGGACGCGTTGGAGACCAGCTCGCGCAGGAAGATCTCCTTGTTCGAGTACAGCGAGTGGGTGACGAGGTGCAGGATCTGCTTGACTTCGGCCTGGAAGGCGTGGGTGTGCTTGCTCATGGTGTTCGGCTCAGAGGTGGCGGGTCACGCACGCCGGCCCATGACAGAAGGCAATCGGCGCGCACCGGCGGCAGGTGGGGTCAACGGTCGGGGCTTTCAAGCCCCGCCTCAGCCCCCTGCCAATGGCGCGCGAGTCTAGCCCAGTGCAGGCGCCGCCCAAGCCCCGGCCTCAGCCGCCGCGCGGGCATAGGCGGCAAACGGTCTCGGCGCGCGGCCCAGGGCCTGCTGCACACCGTCGGCCGGCCTGATGTTGCGGCCGTCCAGCACCGTGGCGAACAGGTACAGCACCAGATCGACCGCCTCGGCAGGCGTGCCGGCTTTCAGCATCTCGACGCGAAAGGCTTCTGCCGGCACCGGCATGAACTGCAGCGGGCGGCCGGTGGCCCGCGCGATCTCGTCCACCGCCTGCGCAAAAGTCAGCGCTTCGGGGCCAGTCAATTCATAGAGCTTGCCCTGATGCCCCGGTTCGGTGAGCGCCGCCACCGCTACGTCCGCGATGTCGTCGACATCGACAAAGGGCTCGGCGACGTCCGACACCGGCAGCGCGAGCACCCCGCCGTGCTGCAACGGCTCCTGGAAGAAGCCCTCGCTGAAGTTCTGCGCAAACCAGCTGGCGCGCAGCACCGTCCAGGGCACGCCGGACGCGGCGAGTGCCTGCTCGGCCTGTTCTGCCTCGACCTCGCCGCGGCCGGACAGCAAGACGATGTGCTGGACATTCGCCCGCTTGGCGGCAGCGAAGAACGCCGTCACGGTTGCCAGCGCACCGGGCACCGCCAGGTCGGGCTGGTAGCTGACGTAAACGCTGGTGCAGCCCACCAAGGCGCCGGGCCAGGTGTCGGGCAGCTCCCAGTCGAAGGCCGGCTGGCCGCTGCGAGAGCCGGCACGAACCCGCACGCCCTGCGCTTGGAGTTGTTGCAGTACCCGGCGGCCGGTCTTGCCAGTGGCGCCCAAGACGAGAACCTGTGCATCCGAGGTCGAGAAAGTGGTCATGGCGTATCGCTCCTGATAAAGTGAGACAACCTCACTTTTAAAGATGATAAACACTCATCTTTTGGTCGTCAACTGCCATGGGAAGAAATCCGCCAGCGAAAGCGCCCGCCTCGGTCGACCCGACGCCCCCCGCCACGACCGGCCGCCGGCCGGTGCAAGACCGCAGCCGCGCGCGGCAAGAGCACATCCTCGGCATCGCTGCAGAGTTGCTGACGAGCGGCGGCAGCGAGCACCTGCGCATGAGCGAGGTGGCCAAGCAGGCCGGCATCTCGATCGGCTCGCTCTACCAGTACTTCCCGGACAAGGCCGCGCTGATGCACAGCCTGGCGCAAAAGCATTTCGACGCCAGCCGCGGCTGCATCGAGGCCGCATTCGCCGAAGCGCAGGACCTGCCCGCGCTGCGCCGCGCCTTCGAGCAACTGGTCGACGAATACTTCGAGATCTGCGCCGCCGAGCCGGTGGTGCGCGAGGTCTGGTCCGGCCTGCAGGCCGACCCGGCGTTGCGCGAGATCGAGTTGAAAGAGTCGGCCGCGTGTGGTGCGTTACTGGCCCAGGCGCTGGCGCGTGTGCGGCCCGCCGGCAAGGACCTGTCTTCAGCGGCCTTCCTGGCCTGGCACCTGGGCGAGGCCACGGTGCGCTTAGCGTTGGGCGTGCCGAAGGCCGAGGCCAAACGGCTGCTGACCGCCTACAAGCAGATGGTCACCTCGTCGCTGTTCGGACCAGCCTGAGCCAGGGGCGGGACGAGCTACCAGCGCTTCCACCAGGGCTTGGGCGCTTCGGTGGGTTTGGGCAGCACCGGCCCATCGTGCAGCTCGGTCCAAAGCGCCTCGGCGCCGGCATCACCCTCATCGTGCTTGAAGCCGGTCACGCGCTGCGCCAGCTTCGGCGGCACTTGGAACATATGGTCGATCGCCGCCTTGGCGCCACCGGCCGCCGCCTGCAGCTTGCGGTGGTCGACCGCGATGCCGGCGAACGGTGCCGGCGGTTCGCCGACGATGCGCAAGTGGTCGTAGGCCTGCTGGCCATCGTGCAGCACCTGCCAGACCTGCTCGCCGGCGCGCCACAGTTCGGTGCTCGTGAACAGCCGGTTTTCGTCGACCGTGCAGGCCAGCAACTCGGCGCTGGCCGACAGCACGCTCAAGGTGTCCGGGTCCATCCACGGGTGATCGGTCTGTTTGGCGAACACCGCGTACCAACCGCTGCGCAGCTTGCGGCCGCCCAAACGTCGCTCGGCAAAGTCGATCTCAGCACCGGTCGGCGTGGCGTTCAGGTCGGCCAGCACCTGCTCGGGCAATTTGCCGCGCACGGCCAACCAGGACAAGGCATAGCCCACAGTGGTGTTCCTCGTTTCAAACTTCGGCGCTCAAGGCGCCGGCAACACACGCGTCATCAGGTGCTTGGTGATGCCATCACCAAAGCCTTCGATGCTGGCCACGGCCTCATAGCCGAGCGAACGGTACAACGCCGGCGCCTGGAAGCTGAAGGTGTCCAGGTAGAACACCCGGCAGCCCCGCTCCTGCGCCCGTTGCTCGAAAGCACGCACCAGCCGCGTGCCCAGGCCCTGGCCGCGTTGCGCGGGCGAGACCCACAGCTGCTGCAGCTCGGCACAGCGGCCCCAGGTGCGGCCGACAGCGCCGCCGATCACCTCGCCCTCCGGCGTGCGAACGAAACACTGCAGGGCCTGCACCTCGTGCATCGGGGCGGCCTGCTCGTTGGCCTCGCCCAGACCCCCGTCGACGACCAACGCAGCCTCGCGCCAGGGCTGGTCATGAACCGTCAGTTCAAAGGACGTCGTCATTCCGGGTTCCGTGGCGAAGCCGCCGCCTTCTCGGCCTGGATCCGGGCCCGCAACGCCGTGCCACGGGCCAAGCTGACGGGCGGCCAGTACTGAGCGCGGTCGTAGTACTCGGGCACCGCCGGTATGCCTGGCGGCAACACCACCCAAGGCTGTTTGGACGCCGTGAAGATGTGGATGTCCGGCGGCAGGCGATCGGGTTCGTCGAGCGTGCCGACCCTCACGAAGCTGACCGCCGAACCCGCGCCAGCGTAGTGACTCCACAGCGCGACCCAGCACTGCGGGCAGCGCCAGATCTGCTGGCCGGCGCCACTGGCCGATGGCGTGTGCACTTTCGTCGGCGCGCCCGCCAGCAGCGTCAGCCGGTCGGACTCGATCATCGCGTTCAGTGCGAACGACGCGCCGGTCTCGCGCTGGCACCAGCGGCAATGGCAGCAGTGCACGAACAGCGGGCGCGTTTCCATTCGGTAGCGGATGGCCTTGCAGTCACAGCCACCTTCCAGCGCAAACGCCACCGCCTCGCTCACGCGCCGGCCTCCTGCCGCCAATGCCAGACCCCGGCCTCGCGAGCCACGCGGCCGTCCTGCTCGAGCTTGATCAAGTGCGCGGTCAGCGAGCGCGCCGCAATCGCGTGGCGCGAACTCGGCACGTCGCCATACACCGTGGGCACCAGCGCTTCGGGCGTGCCGTGGCCGGCCGCCCGCAGCGCGGCTGCCACCTTGGCTTCGCGCGCCAGCCGGTGCTGCACCAGCCTGCGCACCTCCGTTTGCGGCTCGGCCATCAAGAAGCCGTGGCCGGGCGCGAACCATTGCAGGCCATCGATGGCCAACAGCTTTTCCAGCGACGCGAGGTAAGCCGCCATGTCGCCGTCCGGCGGGTTGATGACCACGGTCGAGCCCTGCATCACATGGTCGCCAGTGAACAGCAGCCCTTCCTCTTCGAGCAACCAGCAGATGTGGTTCGACGCGTGGCCCGGCGTGGCCACCGCGCGCAGCGTGGCATTCGGCCCCAGCTCCAACCGCTCGCCATCGACGGGCGTTTGTTGCGGGTGGAAAGCCGTGTCCTGCCACTCGGGGTGATCGGCCACGCAGCCGATCAAGGGCGCGCCGGTCAGGGCCGCCAGCCGGAGCGCCGCCGGCGAATGGTCTTTGTGGGTGTGGGTGACGACGATGCGCACGATCTTGCCCGGCGCCGCGGCGGCCACCACCGCCTGCAGGTGGTCATCGGTGTGATCGTCGGCGGGGCCGGGGTCGATCACCGTCACCTCCTGGCTGCCCGGCGAGCGGACGAGGTAGGTGTTGGTGCCGGGGCCGGTCATCACTGACCCGTTCGAGCAAGTGACGCGCGTGACGCGGTCCGACAGGCGTACCGGCTGCAGCGGCGGCAGTTCGAAGCAGACGTTGCCCAGGCCCACCGGGTCGAGCCGGCCGATCTCGGCGTACGCCCATTCGCCCGGCAGCACAGGCCGCACCTTGCCGGCCGCGTCGCGGCCCAGACGCGGCATCATGCGCGGCGGTTGGCGGCGGGTGCGCGCGTCGGCCAGGCAGTCGGACACGCTGGCAAACCGGGCCAGGTCCTTCAGCGTTTCGCGGGTCACCGGCAACAGCTTCAGCGCTCGCTCTTTTTCCAGTGCCTGCGCCGGCGTTAACCAGACCGACTCGAGCGCCTCGCCGGCGTCGACCACCGGGGCCTGGCCCTGCGGCGCGCGGGCGACGAAGAAACGGGTGTCGAACCGCTTGGGCATACCCGGCGGCGTCAACCAGTGGCTGTGATAAGCCAGCGCCCCGGCGTCCAGCCGCAGGTGATGGCGCTCGCACAACGCGACGAAGTCTTCGCCACGGCGCACCAGCGTACGCTCACGCGCCGCACCATCGGCATCACCGGCGGTCGTGTACAGCAGGCCAACTTCTTCGAAACATTCGCGCAGCGCCGCCACCGTGTAGGCCAGCGCGCCAGCGTCCAGGCCCAGCCGGTCGTTCGCGTTGGCCTCGGTGTCGCCATCGCAGCGGGCGGCCAGCGCCTCGTCTTCCGCGTCGAGCACACCACCGGGGAAGACCCAGACCCCGCTGCGCATGTCGTCGTCACGCTCGGCGCGGCGCAGCAGCAGCACCTCGGGCGCGCCGTCGGCACCTTCGCGCAACACGATCACGCTGGCAGCGCGTCGCGCGCCCTCAGCGTCGCGGTCGTCGGGAACAACGGGCTTGTCGGCAGCAGGGTTGGCACTCATGCCGGCATTGTCTGCCTGGCGCTTCCTCCTGCCAGCAGCGTGGCGATCTCGGCCTCGCTGTAGCCGGCCTCGCCCAGCAGCTCGCGGGTGTGCTGGCCGACGGCCGGTGCCGGCCGCGGCGTGCCGGGCCGGCTGCGACCGAAGCGTGGCGCGGGCGCCGGCTGCACGACGCCGTCGACCTCGACAAACGCCTGGCGTTGCTGCGCCTGCGGGTGCTGCGCCGCCTCGGTCATCGACAGCACCGGCGTCACGCAGGCGTCGCTGCCGTCGAACAGTGCGGTCCACTCGTCGCGCGGCCGGCCCCGCAGGATGGTGGCGAGCGCCTCGCGCATCTCGGGCCACAACCGGCGGTCGTACTGGCGCTGGACGAATCGAGCATCCAGCCCCACACGTTGCGCCAGCTCGGCGAAGAATTTCGGCTCCAGTGCGCCGACCGCCAGCCAGCCGCCATCGGCCGTCTCATAGGTGGCATAGAAAGGCGCGCCGCCGTCCAGCAGGTTGGCGGCACGCTGGCTCGCGTCCCACAGGCCGCCAGCGGCCAGGCCGTGGAACAGCGCCAGCAGCGAGCCGACCCCGTCGACCATCGCCGCATCCACCACCTGGCCACGGCCCGAGCGCTGGCGCTCGAACAACGCGGCCAGCACTCCGAACGCGAGGTACAGCGCGCCGCCGCCGTAGTCGCCGACCAAGTTCAGCGGCGGCACCGGGGCCTTTTGGCCGTCGTTGCCACCAATGGCGTGCAACGCGCCGGTCAGCGCGATGTAGTTGATGTCGTGGCCGGCCGTCTGTGCCAGCGGGCCGGTTTGCCCATAGCCGGTCATGCGGCCGTAGACCAGACCCGGGTGGCGGGCGTGGCAGTCTTCGGGCCCCAGGCCCAGGCGCTCGGCCACGCCCGGGCGCCAGCCCTCGATCAGCACGTCGGCCGAGCCAATCAGCCGGCGTGCCGCTTCGCGGCCACCGTCACTCTTGAGGTCGAGCGCGATCGACCGCCGGCCGCGGCCGGGCACGTCGAAGCGCGTATCGACCGGCACACCCAGCCCGCTCGGCTCGAGGCGATCGATGCGCACCACCTCGGCGCCGAGGTCAGCCAGCAGCATCGCGCACATCGGGCCGGGGCCGATGCTCGCCAGCTCGATCACCCTCAGTCCATGCAAGGGACCCATTGCTCCTGCGCCTTGTCGTCATTTCGGGACGGGAAGGCTAGCATCGGGCCGGTGGAAGCGCGCGCCCCCTCCCCTAGTTTGCTCATCACGCCGCAAGGCTGGACGGTACCGATCGCGCCTGGCCAGAGCCTGCTCGAAGCGGCGCAAGCGGCCGGGGTGCGGCTGCCGCGCTCTTGCCGCAACGGCAGCTGCCGCGCCTGCCGCTGCAAGCTGCTGCAAGGCCAGGTGCGCTACCGCGTCGACTGGCCTGGTTTGTTGGCCGAGGAAAAGGCCGAGGGTTGGATCCTGCCCTGCGTGGCGCTCGCCGACGGCGACGTGACCATCGACGCGCCTTTTGCCAGCCAGGCATCGCCATTGCCGTAGGAGGTCATTCGATGTTCAAGGCACTCATGCTGACCCAGCACGACAAGCAGACCCAGGCGGCGTTCGCCGAGCTGGACGAGTCCGAATTGCCGGCCGGTGATGTGCGGGTGCGCGTCGACTATTCGAGCCTCAACTACAAGGATGCGCTGGCGGTGACCGGCCGCGGTGCGATCGTGCGCAACTGGCCGATGGTGCCGGGCATCGACCTGGCCGGCGTGGTCGAGCACAGCGACGATGCGGCCTGGCAGGTTGGCGATCGGGTCGTCGTCAACGGCTGGGGCCTGGGCGAAACCGCCTGGGGTGGCCTGGCCGAGAAGGCCAGCTTGAAAGCCGGCTGGTTGCTGCGTCTGCCCCAGCGCTTCACGACCCGCGATTCGATGGTGGTGGCGACCGCCGGCTATACCGCCGCACTGTGTGTGATGGCGCTGCAAAAGCATGGCCTGAAGCCCGGTGACGGCGAGGTGCTGGTCACCGGCGCGACCGGCGGCGTCGGCTCGGTCGCGGTGGCACTGCTGGCCGGCCTGGGTTTCGAAGTGACCGCCTCGACCGGCCGGCCGCAAGAGGCCGACTACCTGCGGGTGATGGGCGCGCGGCACATCGTCGACCGCAGCGAGTTGTCGTTGCCCGGCAAGCCGCTGCAGAGCGAGCGCTGGGCTGGGGTCGTCGATTCAGTGGGCAGCCACACGCTGGTCAACGCGCTGGCGCAAACGCGTTGGAACGGCGCGGTCGCCGGCTGCGGCCTGGCTGGTGGCAGCGACCTGCCCGGCACCGTGATGCCCTTCATCCTGCGCGGCGTGACGCTGTACGGCATCAACTGCGTGTTCCAGACTAACGCCGTGCGCGAGCGGGCCTGGGCGCTCCTGGCAGAGCACCTGAAGCCGACGCAGCTGGCGCAGATGACGCACGAGGTGGCCTTGAGCGACGTCGTGCAGGCCAGCAACGACCTGCTGGCCGGCCGCATCCGTGGGCGCACCGTGGTGGACGTTCACCGATGAGCGACGCCACCGAGCGCGACGACGAGACCCGCATCGTCGTCATCGACGACTACCCGGACGCGGTGGCCTCGCTGGTCGCCGCGCTCGAAGACCATGGTTGCACCGTGCGCTCGGCCAGCGACGGCCTGAGCGCGCTGGACCTGATCGAGCGCTTCGAGCCGCACTGCGTGCTGCTGGACATCCAGATGCCGGGCCTGGACGGCCTGACGCTGGCCCAGCGCCTGCGCGACCGGCACGGCAACGACATCGTGCTGATCGCGATCACCGGCGGCAGCCCGGCCGACAAGACCGTGGCCGCGACCTTCGACCTGGTCGACCACTGGTTCACCAAGCCGATCGACATCCGCAAGCTGATGCAGCTGGTGCGGGCGGGCTGAGCAGCAGGAGAAGCGTTCGAAGGACGCTTCGGCCACGTCCAACGCCCCCCTAAATCGGCGGGCAGATGGGCATGCCAATGCACCGTGCCGCGTGCCACGATTCAGCGCCGCATGAGCTCGTGCGTCCAACAAGGAGGCGATCCATGACCCGTCGAATCGGCGCATCGCTGCGCCCGCTGTTCCTCACCTGTTCATTGGCCGCGCTGACGGCCGGCTCGGTCGCTGCACCACCCAACTACCAGGTCCAGTTGCTGCCGGTGCCGCGCAGCGGTCACTACAGCACGGAAGCGACGTCGATCAACAACCAGGGCGTCGTTGGCGTCAATTACGTGAATTGGGCGAACTACATCGAAAGTGCCGCCTACCTGTGCACGCCGGCGCAGTGCAGTGCCGTTCCGCGCCTGCACGAGTACCCGAATTTCCCGCAAAACAGCGTCTACGCCTTGAACGATGCTGGCGTGGCCACCGGCTATTCGGACGACTTGATGGCCAGCGGGTTCGCCGCGCACGCCTACACCTTCGACGGCACCGCCCTCGCCAGGATCCCGGGTTTCGACCAAGACGGCTGCGGCGGCTGCACGTTGTGGTCCATCGGCTATGGCATCAACGCGAGCGGTCACGTGGCGGGCTCCGGGAAGACTGCCAAGGGCCGCGTGCGCGCCTTGTTCTTCCACGACGGCGTGATGCTGGAGATTGGCAGCCTGGGCGGCCACAACAGCGAAGCGCTGGGGATCAACGCTTCAGACGAGGTGGTGGGCAAGTCCGAGGTTCGCCGGACGCGGGAGACCCACGCGTTCCTCTACCGAAACGGCCGCACGAAAGACCTCGGCACGCTGGGCGGCAGCTACTCGGTCGCCAGCGCCATCAACGACCGTGGCCACATCGTCGGTTGGGCGACCCAGTCCCAGTACGGCCTGGAGGTACCGTTCATCTACAAGAAGGGCACGATGACGGCGCTGCCGATGCTCGACGGCGCCGCCTACGCCAAGGCCCTGGCAATCAACGAAGCGGGCTGGGTGGTCGGTGCAACCGAGGTGGCCAACACCGAAAAGCATGCGTTCCTCTACGACGGCACGGCCCCCTACGACCTCAACGACATGCTGAGCGATGCGGACCGCGCGCAGTGGCAGATCGAGACGGCGGCTGGCATCAACGACCTCGGCCAGATTGCCGCCACCGGCAGGCACCGCGCCAGCGGCACCATTCGCGCCTTCCTGTTCAGCCCCGTCGCAGGGGCCGCATCGCGCTGATCACAGGAAGCGTTCGAGCAACCGCTTCGAATGCCGGTCCATTGCCAGCAGGTTCGGCACCTTGAAGACGATGCCGTGGCCGCTGGTGATCAGCAAGGCCGCGTGGCTGTTCGGCAGGCGGCGGATGTCTTCTTCGCCCTTGAGCACCAGCTGAGTCATACCGCGGTCGGTCTCGACGTCCCAGGTGCTGGGGGTCGAGAAGGTCGACACGCTCAGCAGGCGCTTGATCTCGGGCGTGAACTCGCGGCTGGCGAGTTCCTCGTCGAGCAGTTCGCGAATCTGCCGCGGCAACGCGGACAGCCGCGGCACCCAGGCCAGCTCGCGGCCTTCGGTGCTGACCAGCGACAGGCCGTCGTCGGGTGCACCGATGGGGAAAGCGCGCACCGGCGTGACGCCTTCGTGGACTGCACCATCGCCGCCGATGAAAACCAACCGGCCCAGCGCGTCGCGCGACAACTGGAACTCGCCCATTTCCGACCCTTCGGCGCTCATTGGCTTGCCTCGGTATGTGCCGACGGCTGCAGCAAGTTGTGGGCGATCACCACCGCGTCGTGGTCGGTGCCTTCGCCGTCGCTGCGTTCGGCCTCGGCCTTGCGGGCCTGGGCTTCGTACAGCCGCCAATAAGCGCCCTGCCGGGCCATCAGTTCGTCGTGCGGTCCAACCTCGACCACCACGCCACGGTCCATCACAACCAGCCGGTCGGCCTTGCGCAGCGTCGACAAGCGGTGCGCGATCGCAATCGTCGTGCGGCCCTGGACCAGGTTGTCGAGCGCTTTCTGGATCTCTTTTTCGGTCTCGGTGTCGACCGCCGAGGTGGCCTCGTCGAGGATCAGCAGGCGCGGGTTGATCAACAGCGCACGGGCGATCGAGATGCGCTGGCGCTCGCCGCCCGACAGGCCCTGGCCGCGCTCGCCGACCAGCGAGTCATAGCCCTGCGGCAGCCGCAGGATGAACTCGTGGGCATGTGCGGCGCGCGCCGCGGCGACGATCTCTTCGCGCGTCGCCTCGGGTTTGCCGTAGGCGATGTTCTCGGCCACGGTGCCGAAGAACAGGAACGGCTCCTGCAGCACCAGGCCGATGTGGCGCCGATAGTCGGACACCGCGAAACGGCGGATGTCGATGCCGTCGACCAGGATGCGGCCGTCGGTCACGTCGTAGAAGCGGCAGATCAGGTTGACCAGCGTGCTCTTGCCCGAACCGCTGTGGCCGACCAGGCCGATCATCTCGCCCGGCTTGATCTCGAGGTTCAGGCCGCGGATCACTGAGCGGTTGCCGTAGCGAAAACCGATGCCGTCCATCGTCACGCCGCCCTGCAGCCCGCCGTTTTCCAGCTCGGTCATCTTCACCGGGTTGGCCGGCTCGGGCACGTTGGACACGTGGTCGAGGATGTCGAAGATGCGCTTCGCGCCAGCCGCGGCCTTTTGCGTGACCGAGACGATGCGGCTCATCGAATCCAAACGGCCGTAGAAGCGGCCGATGTAGGCGATGAACGCGGTCAGCACACCGACGGTGATCTCGCCCTTGCTGACCTGCCAGATGCCGAAGCCCCAGACGACCAGCAGGCCAATGTCGGTCAGCAGCGACACCGTCGGGCCGAACAGGCTCCAGGTCTTGTTCAGCCTGTCGTTGACGACCAGGTTCTGCTTGTTCGCGTCGCGAAAGCGCCCGGCCTCACGCGACTCCTGCGCAAAAGCCTTGACCACGCGGATGCCGGGAATGGTGTCGGACAGCACGTTGGTCACGTCGCCCCACACGCGGTCGATCTTCTCGAAGCCGGTGCGCAGCCGGTCGCGCACCATGTGGATCATCCAGGCGATGAAGGGCAACGGCAACAAGGTGACCAGCGCCAGCCAGGGGTTGACCGAGAACAGGATCGTCGAGGTCATGCCCAGCAGCAGCACGTCGGTCGCGAAATCGAGCGCGTGCAGCGACAGGAAGACCGAAATCCTGTCGGTCTCCGAGCCGATCCGGCTCATCAGATCACCCGTGCGTTTGGCGCCGAAGTAGTCGAGCGACAGCTGCAGCAGGTGCTCGAAGGCGCCGACGCGCAGGTCCGCGGCGATGCGCTCGGAGACCAGCGCCAACAGCCAGGTCCGGGCCCAGCCCAGGCTCCAGGCCAGCAGCGCCGAGCCCAGCAGCCCCGACAGCAACAGCAGCACATAGTCAGGGTCGATCTGCTTGCCGTTCTGGAACGGGATCAGCACCTTGTCCATCAGCGGGATCGTCAGGTACGGCGGCACCAGCGTCGCCCCGGTCGAGGCCAGCGTCAGCAGAAAACCGATCAACAGGCGGCCCTGGTACGGCCTGGCAAAACGCCACAGCCGCAGCAGCACCCAGGTCGACGGCGGCTCGGTCAGCTCGCGGGTGCACATCGGGCACTCGTCCGAGTCGGGCGGCAGTGGGGCGCGGCAGCTCGGGCAGCGGGTGGGGTCGTCACCCTCCGGCGCCACGCCCAAAGCGCGCGCTTGTTGCAACTGTTCGAAACGTTTGACCAGGCGCAGCGCCTGGAC